>JAJYAH010000917.1 GCA_021779635.1 Pseudomonadota bacterium
CGTGCTCGATGGTGGCGCCGGTCAGATAGATCAGATAGGGCGGCACCAGCGGCAACACGCATGGCGACAAAAAGCTGACAAGGCCGGCGAACAGGGCTGCGGGAATCGAGACGTCGAGAATCATGCAATCGTCGCTATTTTGATCGTTGCGGCTCCCGGCCTGCCGAACCTTGCATCGAAAACGCCGGGTCGATGCGCCTTCATGTAGCTGATACGCGCGAATGCGCAATGAGGACAGGTGCCGCTCCGACGTGTCGTGCCGCATTTCTGTTCGGAAGGAAACATAAGAAACGCCTTGACGACGGACCGTGCAAACCCGGAGATCAAGCGTTCGTGAGGCCGCGTTGCTACTTGACCAGTTTCAACGAGACCGCGCGACGCCCGCGCGAACCTTGATGCGGTTTCGAATGCGATGACCTTTCGGTCGCCGCCACGTCCCGCAACACCGCGTCGCACAAAGCCTTCAATTCCGAATCTCCGATTCGATTAAGCTTGATCCGAAGTTCGAGAATCGCCACAGACATCAATTGCGCGGTGTCCCGGTCGCCATCGAGGACGAGGGCCGCATGGCACTCCTCAAGGGTGGCCAGAACCGCATGCAATCTTTCTTCTGAATCAGTCACCAACGTATTTTCCCGTTACCGAGTTTGCCGGGCACAGTCGAGGTGATGATCCAGCAGGCCGCCTCATAAACCCCTCGGTGTCTCAAAAAATCCGGAAAACTCCGGACCGGTACGATAGTTTTCGTCGCTACACAGACTCGTGACATTGCTGTTCGCAATTGCGGCAATCACCAAATCGTCACTGCTTCCGGCGTGCCGACGCGGTGAAAGGCTTATCAAGGCTAGCACAACGGGAGGCCGGTTCGCATGCCATTCCCTGCAGGATGCAAAAAAAGACCGGTCGAGCGGGAAGCGCGGTGTCGCGCGATTGAATACGCGGGTCGCTTGACCCGCGGGGATAGAGGCATCGGCTGATATCGCGAGAATCGCTCATTTCCGAAGATCTGCGCTCGGCATCGCGCGGCTGCCTTCCAACGAAGGACGCTTGCAGGCCGAAATGCCTGTTTTCTCCGACCTGCGCCTGAGCCCAAGCCAGGCATGCGCGTCAAAAGGTCTCGCCTTGAACTCGCCAAGGTTGTAGTATGATAAACATTCCGTCAAAGATGGCGACTGGCAAACGGTGCTGGTGCCATCGCGGCAATACTCTGGGAAGAGCATTTTTACTGGTGATTTCCGCCGCTCGTAATGGTGTGCGGGAACATCGTACCTCCAAAAATCGAATTACGGCCATCATTCGTTTCTCGATTTCGGCTGGGCCGCACGGCTTGCGGAAGCCCCTACCCCTGCAAACTCCCGGTGGCTAAAGTTGAATTAATCCAGTTATGCAAGTCTAATTAAAACGGTATATAAGGGTGAGTTCCCTGACCATATGTTCGGGCCTCTCACGATTGAAGGACGGTAAAAGCAGTATGAACAAATCAATAGCGAAGAAGATGAAGCAGCGCAGTGCCGGAAAGCCGGATATTGAACTCGGCAAGCGAATCCGGCTGCGGCGTGTCGAGCAGCGGATCTCCCAGGCGGAACTCGGCGAGCAGCTCGGCGTCAGCTTCCAGCAGGTTCAGAAATACGAGAAGGGCGTCAACCGCGTCGGTGCAGCCCGTCTTCAGCAGATCGCCACTGCCCTCGATGTGCCCGTCACATTCTTCTATGATGGTGACGGCAAGGCCCGCGAGGTCGAGAGCCTGCTGTTTCTGGACAGCGCGTTCAGCTTGAGACTGCTGCGCGCCTATAGCAAGATCAAGGATCAGACCGTGCAGCGTCAGCTGGTTTCCCTGATGGAATCGATTGCTGCGAACGAAGACTAGACGTCGATTTGGAGCGTACGGCCGTTCCCGGCCATGCGAGGCTAATTCGAAGCACCGTGAATTTGATCGATCAATGCTAGCCGATCGACGGGTAGTTTGTCGCCAGCCCCATGCTGGTCCGGCGGCGACAACACCAGCCCGCTATAGAAATTGGCAGCGGCTGGCCGTTCGGCGTCGAGCACCTTCATCGGTACGCCCCTGTCGCGAGCCGCAAGGGCAGGCGCAGCGACTTCCACCGCGGAATTGAACCGGAGCGCGCGAATTCCGGCCCCGTGACGTCGCGGGCAAATTGCGGTCGTAGTTGATGCCAAAGTTGAGCCCGGCGCAGGCGGCATTGCCGGGCATTGATTTCGCATGTCAGCCTCCCGGCAGATCCACAGCATGGGGTCATCCGGAGGTACTTTATTTTCCATCAGCGCGTGCCTTGCCGAACCAGATCTGCGGTCCCAGCGACATATCGGATGCAGCCATCCCAATCCCCGTATGGTGGCGGCGCAACAACGGCAATACCAACTTAATCAGAACGCAACCCTCCCGAGCTAAATTCCCAAACGTCGTTTGGATCAATTACGGAAACCTGATCCTTCGGCTTCACCGGCCGAAAACAGTTGATTTAACGAAAATCACCGGCGCATTCCGGGGATATTGCCCATGCGAAGAACAACTATCCTTGCCGTTGCCCTGATGCTTGCAGCCGCGCCGGCGTTTGGCCAGGCCGCGGGGCATTCCGGCACCAGTACGGCATCGCCTCGGGTCAGGCCGGCAACGCAGGTGGGCGGGGCAAATCCAGCGCATATTGCGCCAGCCAAGCCTGTTGCGTCCGCGTCCACCCCCGAATCACGTTCCGCGGCGGCCTTGGCACTGTCGCACGAGCCGACCTTCGATGAAGGCACGGCACA
>JAJYAH010000918.1 GCA_021779635.1 Pseudomonadota bacterium
TGCATCTGCGCTTTGGCTACGCCTTAAGAAGCTCGCAGGTGCCAGGGACTCTGAAAGCTAGCCCCGTAAGTCTTGCGACTACCGCTTACTCGATGACTTTATCCGCGCGTGCGAGCATCGTGCGGGAAATTTTAGCCCAAGCGCCATGGCAGTCCCGAGGGGCGATGGGAATGTCGCATTTGCGCAACACCGCAAGTAGCATTCCCATCCCGACCTTGCATTCGCTCGCTTGAGACATCCCACTAAATAACATGCGGCATTGCGGACTCGCCTTGGACAAAGGACAACGTGCGTGTAGCCTTGTTTCGGAGACCGCGCCGTGGAGTTGGGGGCAATGAAGACCTTGCAGGCCGGCTGCATCGCGGGTGCCATTGCATTCACGGGAATGAACTATCAAGCTGGCGCAAACCCGCCAAGCCCGACCCAGCCGGGCGCGCTGCCGGAAGCGACTGTTAGCGGAGAAATGCGCGGTGCGCCTGCGCTCTCCGCAGCTGTGCCGGCAGCGTCTGCCGGACCTGAAACCGCCCTTGGAGCAAAGCCTGTCTCGGTGCTCGGGAGGATTTTAGGACCGTCCTTGATGGCCCAAGCCGACGTGGCGCGCGGCGATCCTATCGAGGCTCAATCGGTAGACCTAGACCACCGCGACGCCCAGCCGCTACCGAAACCGCGCGATGCGTCCGAGGTTTCCTCCAAGCCGGTGCCGGTGACGCCGGATTTCCGTTATCTCATCTATTACGTCTGGTCCGAACTGCCGCCAGCCGAGAAGCCGGCAGAGATCGTTTTACGCTCACTGAAAGACACCCCGGTCGGAACGCCGGTCGAGGAGATCAAGCGCGCATCCGACGCGTTCGGTCTGGATTTCAATTTCATGAAAGCGGTCGCCAAAATCGAGTCTGGTTTCGACCCCAAGCAACGTACCGGGTCGTATTTCGGCCTTTTCCAACTGAGCAGATACGAGTTCGACAAATTCGGCTCCGGACAGATTTTCGATCCCCGCGACAATGCCGTTGCCGCGGCCTACAAGGTCATTACCGAAGGCATTCTTTTCGAGTGGATGACGCACAGAAAACCGACCTTGAGCGATCTTTACTTGATCCATCAACAAGGCTGGCAAGGCGCCGCCGAGCACATCAGCCGACCGGATCGCATCGCTTGGAAATCCATGTGCGCAACCAGCGAAGGCGTGGAAAAAGGCGAAAAATGGTGCAAACGCGCGATCTGGCGGAATACCCTTCCGGCCGTCAAACACGCGTGGAAATCGGTGGACAATCTGACATCGGCGGCGTTCGTCGGAATGTGGCGTGAGCGCGTCGTCGATTTCTATTCGAAATACATGGCCGCAGCCACCGCCGCCGCTGAGTGATCAGCAGGAGCTGCCGACCCGCTTTCGCGTAGACGGCCTCCCTCTGTGATATTCTGTTGCTTGTTGTAGATTCCTTGAAGTTCGACGGCGGAAAACACGCCTGACTACAGAGTGGATTTGAGGTGCTGGAGCCGTTCGCGCTTGCGGCCGAGGAAAAGCGGCCCACATCGCGCTACGGGCGTCTGCTGCAATTTAATTCCGATCAATGCTTGACCGTCTCCAGCGGGTCGAGCCTTGTCAATCAAAGCGCTCGGGGAAAAGTTCTGCGAGATGCGCTGGCGGTCGAAAAACGTACTGCGCGGAGTTCCCGAGATAGCCTGACGTTTAGTTGCAGTGAAAGCTCTCGGCCGCGAAAACACGTAATATCATTCAGGTTACCGTCGTAGCCTCCTTGATTGAGGACTTGTAGCGTTGCAGCGCAAAAGCCTTGTCGCTCGAATCGATCAACGCTTCCAGAATGCGGGAAATTGTCTGGAAATCCTCGCGGCTGAGCGGGCCAAATTCGACATCGTTGATCTCACGCTGATAGGGCGCAAGCTTGCGAAGCAGCGCCTTGCCGTTCTCCGTGATGGCCAACGATATCCGCCTCCGGTCGGTGCTGTCCTGAGTCTTCTCTACGAGGCCCAGCGTTTGGAGCTTACTGGTTACGGTGGTGACGAATGCGCCGCTCATATGCAAGTGATCGGCGATCGTCTTAACGTTGACGTCACCATCTAGACCGAGGTGACCAATCGAAATAAGGATCGTATATTCGATACCCGCAAGCCCAATCTGCCGCGCATGACCGTCTCGGATCGATTCATGGCGGGCCATAAACGCGAAGATATTGTGAACCAACCTGCGGAAATCGCGGTCGGAGCCGTTGTTCAGCAGCTCGGGCCGGGTAGTGGTCAGCGGCATGCCGCCACGCGCATTGCTCGGCTCGGCTCGGCGCGGCAGATGCCCCCGCTCACCTTTGGCTTTTTGGCGCGACACCTGCATTCTCCGGGTAACCGTCTGGACCAATATCTCGACTGACTTTGAACTCTGACGAGAATCAGTCTGTAAATCTATGCGATGGATCAAGTAACCACCGGCAGGATGTCAATATCATAGATGTGCCGCAACACGCGATTGAGCACGGGATCTGCAAGCTCCACTTCGAACCTGGTCGCCGGGCGGATCCCGCCGATCGCCGCCAGTGTACCGCAGAACATCATGGTGCCCTGCGAGAGCGCGTGACCGAATCGAGCGATCAAATCGGAGGGTGTACGCATGCCGGCGAGCGTGCCGTCCTGATACGCGACGCGTCGGCCGTCAATGGTGGCAAACGCACGCAGCTGCAACTCATCCCAATGGTCGACGACATCATCGAGCAGCCATAGTCCGCGGCTGACGGGCTTGCCGCAGAGCTGCTTCGAGA
>JAJYAH010000919.1 GCA_021779635.1 Pseudomonadota bacterium
GACTGCCAGTGATCGACGGCGTGGGGATCTTGTGGGCCTTCCGAGGATGATTTTTGCGTAGGACCAGGATCGATATTATTCTGCCACTTGCTGGAAGGCTTTCCGGGCATCGACTAGGACAAGCCCGCCCGACGCCGCATGCCGGCGCGCCTCGTTTATGCGCACCGGGTGGTCCAGCATCCGGTCGTTTGACGGCACGAGGATGGTTGGCATAATAGGTTGGGTGAAAACGCAGGCCGGTACCGCGCCTACATTGGTCTCGATTTCGCAAGACGGATCCGCAAGCGCCGCATAATAGCGCCCTTATCGGAAAGTTGGCGGTAGACGCATCGTCGTGGGAAATTTTCCAAGCACCGTGCGGACGACCAATAGATCGGCAGGTTTAGGCCGGAAATGTGACTGACAGTGGAGTGTCCAATGAAAATCCGTGCATTGATGCTGGTTCTGCTCTTGAGTGTTGAACCGGTGACATTCGCCGTCGCTCAATCGTCGCGCGAACCAATGTCACGAGGCGGATCTGTCCCTCGTTTGGGAGATATTATGCTTGCAAAGCAATGGCGACATATCAAGCTGTGGTTTGCCGGCAGGCAGAAGAACTGGGAGCTCGCCGCCTACGAATTGGCGCAAATGAAATCGAGCCTGGCCGATGCGGCAACACTCTATGCGAATATTCCGATAAGTGATGTGGAAATCATGATTGAACCGCTTCAATCGATCAACAAGGCGATCGAGGCGAAGGACAGTACGAGCTTCGCAAGCGCGTTTAATAGGCTCACGGTCGCGTGCAACTCCTGCCACCGTGAGATGGGACGAGAATTTATCACGATACAGGTACCCGCAGTCTCGCCCTTCAGCGATCAATCATTTTCGTCTTCAAGGAAGCAGTAGCATTCGTGTCCCCGCGCGGGTGAGCTAAACGATAGTTGCGGTTGCAAGGCGCCGGCGTTCTCGAAGCGACTTTGCTGGGTGCCGAGCTGGAATTCACGTCCGATGCGACGGTCGCGGTCACTGGCGCGCCGCGCCCTGATCGACGCATGTCAGGTATCTGGTGTCTCGCGCCGCAAAGCCATCACGACCAAATAAGGGATAGTTAGCCGGCAGTCACGCTCGCGACGCTGCTTTGGTTCGGCACCAGGTTAAAGCAATTGCCGCTGAGCGAAGGATGCGAACATCCCGGGTGCGTCGACAAGTTCTGCATAGCTTCCTGTTTGAATGATCTTGCCATCGACGAGCATGATGATGCGATCCGCCTGACGTACGGTGCTCAGGCGATGCGCGATGATGATCCTCGTTACGTTGAGCGCTCCAAGCGAAGCGCTGACGATCGCCTGCGTTTGGTTGTCGAGCGCACTCGTCGCTTCGTCAAACAGCAGAATACGGGGGCGTCGCGCGACGGCGCGGGCAATCATGATCCGCTGTCGCTGGCCGCCGGAAAGTGTGTTCACCCCCTCTGCGACCACGGTATGCATGCCCATCGGCATTTGCCTGATGTCACCCTCAAGACCCGCAAGTCGCGCGGCTTCCCAGGCCTGCTCAAGCGGCAACTGGACCCCGCCGCAAATATTGTCGTAAATGCTTCCGGTCGCCAGCCTTCCGCTTTGCAGCACCACGCCAAGCTGCCGGCGCACCGCGCTGATATCGAGCGTATCGATCGCCTTTCCATCGTAGAACACAGTTCCGGACTCCGGCCGCTCGAAGCCCAGCAACAGCCGGAATAGCGAAGATTTGCCGCTTCCCGACGGTCCCACGATGGCGACATATTCGCCCTGCGTAATCTTCAGCGTGACACCGTCGAGCACGGGCGGTCCCCCCGGCAGATAGCGAAAGGTCACGCGGGAAAGCTCGACCTCACCAGACAGCTCACCCGGGGGCTTGCGTTGCTCCGAAACCTCGACGGCGCCTGCAATCAGTGGTCGAAGGCGGATGAGGTGAGGGATAGCGGTCAGCGATTCACCCACGCTTGATGCCCACGCCCCGATCGCGGCCATCGATTGCCCGAAAGCGGCGAAGAAGGCGAGGAAGCCTCCGACGTCGACGAGCAATCTGCTATTTGCAAAGGACGCAGTCGCAAAAATGATGAGCGTGGCGACGGTTGGAAACGACGTCTCGAAAGCGTTGAGAGCGTTAGCGACCCGCTGGGAGGCGATAAAGTATCGCTTCTGAATCGCGAATTGCCTGGACCAAACCGCGAGCGAGCGAACTGTAGCACCAGCGACGCGGAGCTTGCCAACTCCCGCAATCAGCTGCAGCACGAAGCCGCCAATCCTGCCCTGCAAGTCAAAGTGCTTTTTCTCGTAATAAAGCCGTATCGCGCTGGTGGCGACGATCATCACAGCTCTGACGGCCGTCAGTACGATCGCGGTCAGCCCCAGCACGCGATCATAATAAAGCATCAAACCTATGCTGAACCAGCAGATCAGGCCGGCCATCAGTCCGCGCAGCGTGCGTCCGGTGAAAATTCTGCGGGCCGCATCGATCCCCATCGAGCGATCGACAAAGTCGCCAACGGTATATTCGCGAAACAGGGAAGCTGGCAGCCTGAGCAGGCGATCGATCATCGCCGCCTGCAGCTTCCAATCGATCAAGCTCTCGAGCCTGAGTATCGCCAGCCCTTCCATAGCCTGAACGGCGGCGATGGCGACGGAGGTCACGGCCAGTGCGAGCCCGCAAAACGCAAGCTGGTCGAGTTCGGTGCGCGGTATGACCGAATCGACAAGGACATTGGTGATCAAGGGGGGAACCAATGAAAGCAGGCCTATCGCCA
>JAJYAH010000920.1 GCA_021779635.1 Pseudomonadota bacterium
CGGGTTGCTCGGCATCGAGGCCCAACGTGATCGCCGGTGGCTGAGCTCGGGATTTGCCGCAAGCTACGGCGCGATCACAGCGCTGGCGGCAATCAATCCTTGGCTCTGGGGATTGCCCATTTTGCTAGTTTTTGCAGGCCTCTCGATGAGCATCAGCAATACTTCGGCAAATTCCCTGTTGCAAGCGACCGTCGCGGCATCGCGGCGCGGCAGAACCATCAGTTTGTTCATGCTCGCCGTGCGTGGCGGGATGTCGATCGGCAGCCTGCTAACAGGAATATCCGTGAGCTTGATTGGGGTGCGTTACGCGCTCTTGATCAATGGGGTTCTCGCCCTGATAGCACACATCGTGATCGGACGGCGATGGACCTCCACAGCTATGGTCACGACCGCCCACGTAGTTTAATAAGAGAGCGCATGACTTCTGCCTTGCCTTGATCTATCTCACGCGCTCTGCCAGATTCTGGTTTATCAAGACGGTTCGCGCTGGTGCAAGTCAGTATCCGTAACCGAGTCAATTTCCTATGAGAAAGTGCAGTACCGCTGCTATTGGCGGCGCGATCCGTCCATGAATTCCCGTATCCCATTTACTCTCCTCTTCGCGATGTGCACCCTGGTCGTCGGCTCGATTGATAGCGCGCGCGCGAGCATCGCCGTCCATATCCACCTATCGCAGCAGACCATGAACGTTGCGATCGACGGTGCTGATTTTGCGACCTGGCCGATTTCGACGGCCCGCAGGGGTTATCGGACGCCGATCGGCATCTACAAACCCTATCAGCTGGAGAGGATGCATTACTCCCGGCTCTACAACTACACGCCGATGCCCTATTCGCTGTTCTTTCACGGCGGATACGCCATCCACGGCACAACAGAGATCCGCAACCTCGGGCGCGCGGTGTCCCACGGTTGCATCAGACTCAGTCCCGACAATGCGAGATCACTGTTCGAACAGGTGCAGATCCAGGGGATGCAGAATACGACCATCGAGATATCGGAGTAGCGCAAAGCCCATCCCCCCAACGCCGCCTCTGTCAGCGCCCTTGATCGGGATCAATGTTTCTTCGGCCGCGACTGAAAGAGTTGGTGCTGTAAATAGGCCTGTTCAAGGAGAGTAAGCATGACTGACACACAGCTCCGGCAAGACATCATTGACGAGATCGAATTCGATCCGAGCTTCAATGGCGAACATATCGGCGTAGTCGTCGAAAAGAATGTCGTGACGTTGACCGGACACGTCAACAGCTATGCGGAAAAGCTTGCTGCGATTGCGGCGGTGCGCCGCATCAGAGGCGTCCATGCGATTGCCGAGAATATCGAGGTGCGTTACCCTTACCAGAACAAAACCGCGGACGATCAGATCGCAAAACGGGCGATCGACATCATAAATTGGGACGTTCACGTGCCTTCCGGCGCCGTGGACGTTTTAGTACAGGACAACGGTTGGGTCACACTTAGCGGGACCGTCGACTGGTACTATCAACGAAGAGCGGCCGAAGATGACGTGCGGAAGTTATCCGGGGTGCGCGGTGTGACAAACAAGATCGCCATTAAACCCGGCGTCGATACTTCGAGCGTGAAGAGCAAAATCGAATCCGCGCTCAAGAGGCACGCGGAGGTTGAAGCGAAGGCAATTCGCGTAACCGTTCAAAATGGTAACAAGGTCGTATTGGAAGGGAAGGTCGACAATTGGGACGAACGTCGCGCGGTTGAGAATGCGGCGTGGTCGGCAGCCGGGGTCTCGTCCGTCGACGATCGCCTGACGATTTCGTAAGTTGACATACTTGCAGCATCCGCAAAAATTGGACGCTGCAAGTTTCACGCAAGCGATGCGGTTCAACAGCTGGCATAAGCCGCCTGAATATCGGCGAACGCCGACAAGAGCTGCGATGACGATAATCCGCAGTCCCGAGCGCGCTCCGCAGAACTCGGATGGCGAACAAGGACGATTGAGCTTGTTGGGTAGGCGCAGATTCCGCTCAATTCGTGTCATCAGGACTGGCTTCAGATCGCCCGTCACAGGACCGAATCAGACCGGACAGCATCAGCTATTTTTCCAAAACACTTTCCGTTTGGCGAACCTCCCCCAAAGCTCGATGGCCTCCTTGCGGCCACACTGCCGGCAATTGACGAGCCAATGATCAACTGGGGCAGTCGCGGACCTGGCATCGCCTGCCCCGGAGATCTTGAGATTGGCGATTAGTTTCTGCGCCACGGTCGCGTCATGCAATACGCCCAGGACCTGTTGCAGGTCTTTGAGTGCGGAAAGATAGCGCTTCGTTCGTCGGCCCGGCCAGAAGCCGCCCAAGAATTCCGACGCATACCTTAATTTCTTGATTCGAATGCGCAGCCTGTGGAGCTCCACAGTATCGAGCTCACGAATTTTCTTGCCGAGCTTTCGCACCTTCGTGTGATAAACGCCCATCACATCCGAAGCGAAGCGCGGCGCTGGTCCGGCAAGAACATGAGGCTTCCACGTCCGCTCTGGTGTGGGCGCTGGACCCGAACCAAATTGGCTCTCATTCCAGGACGCCAGCCGCAATAACAGGTCCGTGTAGTGAGGATCTTGCAGAACTGCATGAGCGCTCTTGTGCCCTTCAACGCACATGGCCTGCGCGATCTCGACTAACTTTTGCGAGGACCTGTGCCTTCGCAACCGCTTCGGTGCGCGCGCCGGTCCATGGCGACCAGGGTTTCCGGTTGAAGGCGACCACCGTTTCCGGTGGATGACGACCACCTGTTCCGGTCGATGGCGACCAGGGCA
>JAJYAH010000146.1 GCA_021779635.1 Pseudomonadota bacterium
TGACGTCATTCGGCACATCGCTGGTTGCGCGCTATCGCAAGATCGAACGCGCCGCGACGAGCGCGGTGCGCAAGGACCTTCAGGCGCTGCGGTCCGACATCGCGGCAGGTCCGAAGAAGAATTGACGAGAAAATTGAGGCGCTGGGGTAACGGAAACGCGCTCCCTCTCCCTTAGAGAGAGGGTTGGGGTGAGGGGGTTACAATCTATCGTTGGACTGAAACCCCTCACCCGGCGCTACGCGCCGACCTCTCCCGACGGGAGAGGTGAAGCAAACGGCATCTCGCCTACGCGGTCTTGATCCAGACCGCCTTGACGTTGAGATATTCCTCGAGATGCTGCTTGCCTGACTCGCGGCCATAGCCGCTCATCTTGTAGCCGCCGAACGGAACCGCCGGGTCCATCGCCTGGTAGCAGTTGACCCAAACCGAGCCGGCCCTGATCGACTTCGCCAGATGATGCGCCTTGCTGACGTCGCGGGTCCACACGCCGCTACCCAGCCCGAACGTCGTCGCATTGGCGCGCCGGATCAACTCGTCGGTATCCGTGAAGGGAATCGCCGAAATGACCGGCCCGAAAATTTCCTCCTGCGCGATCCGCATGTCGTCGCGAACGTTGGCGAACACCGTCGGCAGCACGAAATAGCCTTTCGACAGCGCGCCCTCGGTCGCCCTCGCGCCGCCGGCCAGCGCCTGCGCGCCTTCCTTGCGGCCGACGTCGAGATAGCCGGTCACGCGATCCAGCTGCTGCTCCGATACCAGCGGCCCGATCTGCGTGTTCGGGTCGATACCGTTGCCGACCTTGAGCTTCTTGCCGTATTCGGCGACCCGGCCGACGAATTCGTCGTAGATCTTCTGCTCGACGAACAGCCGCGTGCCGGCGCTGCAGATCTGGCCGGAATTGGCAAACACCGCCATCGCCGCACCCGGCACCGCCTGCTCGAGGTCGGCATCGGCGAACACGATGTCGGGCGATTTGCCGCCGAGTTCGAGCGAGACGCGCTTGAGATTTCCCGCCGACGCCCGGATGATGGATTGACCGGTGATATGCGAACCTGTGAACGCCACCTTGTCGACATCCGGATGCGAGGCCAGGGCTGCGCCCGCGGTCTCGCCATAGCCCGGCACCACATTGACGACGCCCGGCGGCAGGCCCGCTTCCATCACCAGTTCGGCGAGCCGAAGCGAGGTCAATGGGGCTTCCTCCGCCGGCTTGAGGATCACGGTGCAGCCGGTAGCGATCGCCGGGCCGATCTTCCAGACGGTGGCGGCCAGCGGGCCGTTCCACGGGATGATCGCGCCGACGACGCCGACCGGCTCCTTCAGCGTGTAGGAGAAGATGTCGCCGGGCAGCGAGTTTTCGATGGTCTCGCCGTGCAGGGCGGTGGCCTGCCCCGCGTAGTACCGGAGCATGCCGAGCACGCGCTGCCTGTTGCCGCGCGTGCGGCTGATCGGCGCGCCCATGTCGAGCGTATCGAGAGTCGAGAGTTCATCGAAATTCTTTTCGACCAGATCGGCAAGCTTGAGCAGCAGGCCCTGCCGCTCATAGGGCTTGACCTTGCTCCACGGTCCTTCGAAGGCGCGCCGTGCCGCTGCGACCGCGCGATTGATGTCCTCGGCATCGCCCTCGGCCACCGTCGCCAGCAATTCGCCGGTGGCGGGATTGCGGGTCTCGAATTTCTTGCCGGAGGCGGCGTCGATCCATTTGCCGTCGATCAGCATCTTTTTGTAGGAACCATCCGCATAAGGATGGCGTGCCATTGGAATCGCTTGCGTCACAGCCATGTCTGCACTCCCTTGATATCGATCGATGTTGGGATCGTTATGTCTGAAATCGTTATCTCCAAAAATGTACTGCGGCGGCGCTGCGCCGTAAAGCTGGCTCGCTGCCCTTAAGATCGCCTCGAACGAAGAGCTCCCATGCCGTTTCGTACGGGGTTAGCGCACAATGCCGTGATCGATCTCGGCGCGTCAGATGGGGGTCACATAATGCAGGCGTGGCGAAGCAAGCCACGAAAGCGAATGGCTAATTGGTCAGAAATTTCGCGTTCGGCAACGGCTCGGCCACCAGCGCCTCGCCGAGTTCGGTTTGCTGCTGGCGCGGAATCGAAAAGCAGACGCTGAAGCCATCGACGGTGTGCAGCGTGACCATGCCTTGCGCGGGATCGGACGATGGCTCGACGACCCAGGACGCCAGCGGGTAGGCATAGCGCAGGCTTTGATCGCCAAAGCGTGCCTGCAGCGCCTTGTCGATCAGCCGCGGCAGCGTCATCGCAAGCGCGCCGACCTGGTTCAGCGACAGCCGGATGGTCGCCGGCTCGCCGCCGGAATCGAGGAAACCGAGCGAAATGACACCATCCGCCGCGACCTCACACGCGGTGAGGGCCTGGGTCTCGATTTCCATGGCAGGGCTCCGGCGAACTCTCGTTATATACTTTCGAATATATCGCGATTTTGCCGATGCCGTCCAGCCCGGTCTTGGACCGTTTGACGCGCTCCGACCCCCGGTAGTTGTCTGGCCAGATGCGTGATATATGTTAAAATATAACGAGACCTGAGACGAGGTCCGTTCGACAGGGAGAGCAAAGCCAATGAGTGATTTCAATCTTCTCATCGACGGGAAAATGGTGCCCGGCGATCTCCAGATGCCCGTCCTCAATCCCGCGACCGAAGAAGTGCTGGCGCAGTGCCCGCGCGCTTCGAAATCCCAGCTCGACGCCGCGGTTGCCGCGGCCAAGGCGGCTTTTCCGGCCTGGGCGGCGACCCCGATCGCAGGGCGCCGCAAGCTCGTGACCAGGATGGCCGAGGCCATCGAAGCCAACACCAACGAACTGGCGCGCATATTGACCAGCGAACAGGGCAAGCCGCTCGCCGTCGCCACCGGGGAAGTCATGGGCATGGCCGGCTTCTTCCGTTATCTCAGCTCGCTCGACCTGCCGATGAGAGTGGTCGAGGACAGCGGTGACCGCCGCGTCGAAGCGCATCGCCGTCCGCTCGGCGTCGTCGGCGCCATCATTCCGTGGAATTATCCGCTGTTGATCCTCAGCTTCAAATTGCCTTCGGCCTTGCTGGCCGGCAACACGCTGGTGGTAAAGCCTGCGCCGACCACGCCGCTGGCGACGCTGAAATTCGCCGAACTGGTCAAGGACATTCTCCCCAGGGGCGTGCTGAACATCATCGCGGACGCCAACGATCTCGGCGACGCGATGACCAAGCATCCGGACATCCGCAAGATCTCGTTCACCGGCTCGACCGCGACCGGACAGAAGGTGATGGCGAGCGCGGCCCAGACCTTGAAGCGCATTACGCTGGAACTGGGCGGCAACGACGCCGGCATCGTGCTCGACGACGTCGATCCCAAGAAGGTCGCGCCCGGCATTTTCGAAGGCGCGTTCCAGAACTCGGGACAGGTCTGTCTCGCCATCAAGCGGCTCTACGTGCACGAGTCGGTCTACGATGAAATCTGCGACGAGCTCGTGGCGATCGCCAGGAACACCGTTGTCGACGACGGATCGAAGCAGGGCACCAAGCTCGGGCCGCTGCAGAACAAGATGCAATACGAGAAGGTGAAGGCCTTCATCGAGGACGCCCGCAAGAACGGCAACATCATCGCCGGCGGTTCGGCGATGGATCGTCCGGGCTATTTCATCGAGCCGACCATCGTGCGCGAAATCAAGGAAGGGTCACGGCTGGTTGACGAGGAACAGTTCGGGCCGGTGCTGCCGGTGATCAAGTATTCCGACAGCGACGACGTGATCCGCCGCGCCAATGCCACCACTTACGGCCTGGGGGCATCGGTCTGGTCGTCGGACACCAAGCGGGCGCACAAGGTCGCGGGCCAAATCGAGGCCGGAACGGTCTGGATCAACAAGCACCTCGACATGGCGCCGCATATCCCGTTCGGCGGGGCCAAGCAGTCCGGCATCGGCACGGAATTCGCCGAGGAGGGTCTGGCAGAGTTCACCCAGCTGCAGATCATCAACGAAGCACGCTGATCAAACGACAAGGACCATCGCGGCTTTTTGCTGCGGTGGTCCGGATTTTGGTTCGCCAACAAGACGGGGTGAGCGGCGCGGCGAGACGGAAGGATTTCGCCGCCCCGCGCCCGGTGAGAGTCCACGAAGAAGGTACCTCATGTTCGACTCACAATGCGATCTTGCTGCACTCGTCTATGAACGCGGCGAAGACCCCGATCGAATCCTGCGCGACTTCGCCTCCGATCTGAACCGCCGCGGCTACCGGGCGGTCGGACTGGTTCAACTCGGCCACGACCGCCCCGATACCCGGCAACTGTCGGCCCTTTTGGTGCATACCGGCGAAAAGTTGTCGCTGTTTCAGGATTTGGGAACCTGGGCCAAGGGATGCCGGATGGACGTCGGTCAGCTCCTGCAAGCCGCCGTCCTGATCGCCGACGAGATCGACCAGGGCGCCGATGTCGTCATCGTCAACCGCTTCGGCCGGCAGGAGCGCGAAGGCAAAGGTCTTGCATATCTGATCGAGCGCGCATTGAGCGTCGATATCCCGGTAGTGATCGCGGTGCCAAGCCACCATTTTGCGGACTGGATCAAGTTCGTCGACGGCATGAGCGTGAGGCTGCACTGCAACCGCGACTCGCTGGATGCCTGGTGGAATGCGCTTTCCAGCCGGAATGCCGACCCGGCGCGGCTCAGCGGGCATACCGTCTGCGAAATTCTCAAGTGAAAACCTTGTTTTGATTCAAGCGACCGCGACGCGTGCTGCGTAATACCCGACCTACCGCTTTGGTCCTATAACGGGGACCTTTCCGCCTCGTTATAGTTATGAAGCTATAACGTTAGAGCCGACCGTGCGCGATGCACGCGCCAGGGCCTTGGCGTTCCTTAAACCGGCAAGCACCGGAATATCAGGGATGCTCGATCACTACCAGCAAACCAAGAACATCCTGGTGAGCTACAGCACCAAGGCGCTTGGCTTCTTCTAGCATCAACGCAAAGCGCCGGCGCGCGGCCCACCCGCGCCTGCGTGCTTGTTCGGAAAGCAAGGGATCGGCGTGATGATCAACAGGGTCGAGATCACCGACAAGGCGGCCGAAATCGTGGCGCGGCTCAGGGAACAACACGGAGCCCCGATGTTCCACCAGTCCGGCGGCTGCTGCGACGGATCTTCGCCGATGTGCTATCCCGCCGGCGATCTTCGCGTCGGACCGCGGGACGTGCTGCTGGGCAAGATCGCCGGATGCGATTTCTACATCGGCGCCGCGCAGTTCGAATACTGGCAGCACACCCAGCTCATCATCGATGTCGTGCCCGGGCGCGGCTCCGGATTTTCGGTGGAAGCGCCGGAGGGCGTCCGGTTCCTGACGCGCAGCCGCGTGTTCACCGATGCGGAAGTCACCGCGCTCGAAGCGGCCGGGCCGCCGTCGCGTGCGGCCTGATCTTCAACGCGGCCCGATTTTCAAAGCGTCTCTTGCTTGTGGCCGCATTGCTTGCAGGCGAATCTCACGCGGGTCGCGCCTTTTTCCGCCGAGATGCGGTTTGGCGCACCGCATTTTCCGCACGTCGCCTCGATGCGGGTATTGCCCTGCTTGATGACAATGGCCTTGCGCTCCATCGTCTCGCGGATCAGACGCTCGGCCTCTTCACGCATCGACTGCTTCGACATCCGCTCCTGCCTGTCACGAAGAAATTTACCGGGATCGCCTTATAGCACAGGCGGATCGCATTTTTTTGAAGCCGGACGTCAAATTGTCGCAGCGCTCCTCTAGGGCGCGATGCGTCTGGCTGAATCGGCATCGCCGCGCCATCTTTTGTTTGAGCCTCCGCGCAAACGCTTCGCGTTTGTCGCGAGGGAAAAACCCGGTATCCACTTTTCCGGATCACGCTCTACCCGGAATGTGTTGCCGTGATGGAGGCCCGGATCGCCGCCAGCGGCGCGGTATCGTCGAACTCAAGGCTTCCGCCCCCGAATCGCAACCCCAGATCGCGCCAAAGCGCATCGAGATCGGGCGTCACCGGCTTTGATCCCCATTGGTCGTGGAGACGGGTCAGCACATCCACGCCGACGGCCTTGTCCGCGGTGGTCAGAATGCGCCCGATCGACCAGTCGACCTCATGGCTGCCCCCGGCCGCCAGCACGCCGCGCATCGCATCCTGCAAACCAAGCCGGTTGCCGGTCGCTTTTCGAATCTCGATATCGGCGAACAGACAGAACATGGCGCCGCCCCAGTATTTCCGGCCCCAGGTGTCGGTGTTGTCGAGCCCTTCGTCACCGGCTTGCGGCAAGCCCTTCGGCATGTCGCGAGCCATGGCGGCCCAGATCTCCCTTGCAGTCATGTCGCCGGCCTGAACCCGCGCCACAGGCTCGACATAGACCGCGAGACCCTCCGAAAGCCAGTTATAGCGTTCCTCCATGTCGGGCAAAGCCGTATGAACCATCTCGTGCACCATGACCCAGTCGCGCCGAAGATCATCCTCGTCGGAATCGCGCCCCAGCAGCACCCGGATGGCAGCGCCGCGGTAGCCCCAGGTGGTCCCGCCGCGAACGCGCGGACCGTCGACCGGCACCAGCAGAAGCCGCAGCGAGTGGACGGGAAACCGGCCGTAATAGGTCGAGACGGCCCTGGCCGATGTTTTGACCCAGTCCAGAATCTTTTCCTTGGGCAAAGCGATCTCGCCGGGGGCGAACCCGACATGAACCACGCCGCCGGGGACATCGAGGTCGGTCGTGGCGAGCTTGTCGAAGGCATCGTACGGCATTCGATCGCCGCGCAGGAATTCCGATTGCGTATTGGCGCGCCACGGGAGCAGGCCGAATAACAGCGACGCCACCGCAGCGGCCGAGGCGATCCGGCGATATCCTTCGGTGATTTTCATCCGGAAGCGCCCTGACGTTTGATCCCGCCCGATTTCGCGGCGACCCTCCCGGCGAGGAAAGCGGTTGCCTGTTCGGTCAGATCGTCGAGCATGGCGGCGAGCAGGACTTCGCCCTTGGCGCGGGTCGCCAGGGTCGGATCGCCATAGCTTCCGGAACGGCTGTAATTCGGCGAGGACGCGTCCGACGGCGTCAGGCGTCCCGCCACCTCGTATTTTACTGCAGGACTGGCCTCCGCGCGGGACATGTCGACCAGATGGGGCGCCAGCGCGAGCATCAGCGACGTCTCGAGTTCGTCGGCATGGCTGCCATGGCTTTGCTCGGCCAGCTGTGCCGCGGCGCGACGATAGTTCGGTCCATCGTGAACTCCAAGATGCAGCGCATCACCGGTGGCGAGACGCGCCAGCGCGCGATCGACCGGAGCCCGCGTGCTGATGCCGGTATCGAGCACGAGCACCGCACGGCAGCCAAAGCCGATGATTGCCGCCGCGATCTCGTGGATCATGGCCTCGAATACCGGCGCGGACAGGCCGCTGCTGCCGGCATATTCGGCAAAGGCCGGATAATATCCGTAAACCACCGTGGGCCAGATCAGGGCATCGATGCGATCGGCGAGCCGCGCCGCCAGCCATTCGGCTTGGACCCGGTCGGTATTCATCGGCAGGTGAAAGCCGTGCTCCTTGGCGGCGGCGCCGATCGGCAGAACCGCCGCGGCGCCATTTTCCAGACGGCGCGCGACCTCGTCCCAGGTCAGCCGTTCCATCAGATGGCGATCGGTTTCCCGGCGCATGCGCCCGGCCCTCATTTGTCGCCGGAAACACCTTCCAAAAGTCCGGCCGTGATCCAGCCGTGCAGGTAGCCGGCGCCGCGTGCCGCAGCACCTTCGGGATCGTCATAGGTCGCCAGCATGGAGCAGAGCACACCGAACGGAATCCCGTTCGCGGCCTCGTCCCACATCATCGCTTCCTCGACGGTAAGCTCGCGGAACACCGGCGTCACATCGCGGCGCCATATCAGGAGGCGGCAAGGCTGCTCCAGCACGACCGCATCCGGCGGCGTGTCATCTTTCTTGAGCGCCAGCCAGATGGCGGACGCATTGGTTGCAATGTCGAGCCGGATGGCGCTGGGGTGGACCCGGAACGTGAGATCGTTCCAGAGCTCCGGGGCAATGCCGGCCATGTCGGCCAGCGCCAGCACCGGCGCATCTTCGGCGTCGAAGGCGTCGTTGAGTGCCTTTTCGAGTGCGGCCAGGTCGGCGACCACCGGATAGTCGCTGTAAGGCTGCGTCGAGCGGAGAAAACCGGGAACGTTTTGCGAAAACCAGCGCAGGTTCGGATGTTGCGACGGATGCGCCGCGACATAGGCCTGTCCCATCGCATCGAACATTTCATCGCCGAGATAGCTGTGCAGCAATTTATGGTCATTGCGCATCGCCTCGACCAGCCGCGAGCTATAGGCGTATTTGTAAACGCCAAACAGCACGGCACGCTTTTCCCGCGGGCTGTCGAGGATTTCGGCCAGAACCTGTTCGTCGCCGGTCAGGATGCCGCGCTGAAAGTCGCTCTGTTGTCGCGCGAAGTCGCTCATCCGGCTTGCCGGCCAAGTTCTTGCCGGCCAAGTTGCGGCAGGGATTGCGGCAAGACTTCCGACAAGACTTGGGCGGCGATCTCCCGGGTCCGGTTGACCTCGACGATCAGTTCATCGAGCGGGGGGATATTGTCGTCGCGCTCGATCATGGTCGAGACGAGGCCGAAGCGTCTCAGGGCTGCGACGTAGAGATCCCAGACGTCTTCGCATACCGGATGATCATGGGTATCGATGATGTGGGTGCCCATATGACTATGCCCGGCCATGTGAAACTGAACCACCCGATCCGCCGGAATGCCTTCAAGAAAGCTGCGCGGATCGTAGCCGTGGTTGAAGGCGCTGACATAGACATTGTTGACGTCGAACAGCAGCCAGCATCCGGAGCGGCGCGAAAGCTCGGAGAGGAATTCCCATTCCGTCATTTCGGAATTGTTGAACTGCACATAGGTCGAGACATTTTCCAGCACGATGGCGCGGCCGAGATAGTCCTGGACCAGTTGAACCCTGCCGATCACGTGATCGAGCGACTCGCGCGTATAGGGAATCGGCAGCAAATCATGCAGGTTCTTGCCGTGCACGCCGGTCCAGCACAGATGATCCGAAACCCATTTCGGCTCGATCCGTTTAGCCAGCTCCCGCAGCGCCTGCAGATAGTCGAAACGAGGCGGCGCGGTGGAAGCGATCGACAATGACACGCCATGCATCACGACCGGGTAGCGCTCGCGAATCCGGTCGAGCACGCGAAGCGGCTGGCCGCCCGGCAGCATGTAATTTTCACTGATGACCTCGAACCAGTCGATCGGCGGATTGCCGCCCAGAATTTCGTCGTAATGCTGCGCCCGCAGACCGAGTCCAAAGCCGAGGAACGGCGGCTTGGCCGAATCCATCTGGCGATCCGCGACCGATGCCACGGAAGGTTGCGGCAATTTGCTGGCGATGTTCATTCGGCCTCCGCTGGTGGTCGGCCGGCAACGGATGCTGGCCTAAACGCACCCATAGCCCTCGCACGACCCATGTTATCACGAAAATCGGGCCCGGCGCATCGCCGGGCCCTTAACTTCGATGTGAAGCGGATTAAGCCGGCTCGAACTTGCCTTTTGCAGCGACGCACTTTTCCTTGGTCATCGCCGAGAAGCCCTGGCCCTTGCAGGCGTTCTGGCCTTTGCAGGCATGGTTGCCGCCCTTGCAGGCGCTCTGGCCCTTGCAGGCGTTGACGCCGATGCAGTGACCTTCGTCAGCCGCGTAGGTCGAAGTCGACATGGTCGCACCCGCCAGGAACAGGGTGGCGGCCGCGGCGGCGATAGCAGCACCAGACTTAGAAGTAACTTTCATGACACTCCTCCAAAGGATGTTGGCAGCGATGCACCGACTGTAGACCGCGATCGAATTCCCGATTTACAGACCTGCATCCAGCGATAGCTACGTTGGAGATCGATTTTGGTTACACAACAGACCAAAATTTATTTCATCCGTTTCCAGGTTCGATGCGCGATCTGCATCCGACTTGGAAGCAAACTTGATAACGATCTCCGGATGCCGATCAAATCGCGAAGGTCTGCTGGAAGTTCGCATGCGCGCAAGTCTTCTCCGTTCCAACGAGAACGGCCGTCGGCTTAGGTCATGCAGTCCAGTTGATCTCCGCCATTGGATTAATCATCCAGAGCTAACTACGGACGAGCGGCGATTTGGTTACGGCGGTTTCAAAGAAAAAGTTTCTCTTTTCGGACTTGACAGCCCATCCATGCCAAACCCCGGCGCGATACCGATATTTCATGGCGCGTCAGGCATCGCGGGCATGGGCGCCATCGTCGAGAAAGCGTGGTGCTTCAAGCGATTAGAGCGCTCACGCACACCCTTCGTTGCACCGCACAACCAGACTTGTCTTGATCGACGATGTCAGTTCAATGACGCCCGCGATGGTCTCGACTTCGCCATCTGCTTAACCGTTGCGTCAAGCTCGGCCGCGCTGAACGACGGATAGGAGCAGATGCGGTTGCTGCAGGCGAACGCTGCGGGCTCGCCGAGATCGGGATATTCGACATCGGCATTAGGCAGTTTGCCTTCGCGCAGATCCAGCCATTCCAGCCGCTTGTATCTTGCCGGAAAAGCCCGGGCGACAGCGTGCAGCGCCTGCGCGCGAGCATCGTCCTTTGCACCGACAATGGTCATATGGGTCGGCTCGACGGCGAGTTCTTCATCGGCGAGCAGCACGCCGGGCAACGGACGCGGCATATCGGCCGACGCACTGGTCAGATAGCGCATCGCATGCGACGCCAGTTCGCGATAGGAATCGTTGCCGAAATAGCGATGGAGAAGATT
The DNA here is from genome assembly GCA_021779635.1 of Pseudomonadota bacterium. Next base: position 10,753 of record JAJYAH010000146.1, read on the forward strand.
CATGAGGCGGGCGACCTGGATCTGGTCATCGATCAGCTTGGCCGGCTTGGCGAACACGCCGGCTTTGGCCTCCGATGTCTTCGAGGTCAGAAAACCTCCGGCGGCGTCCTTGAACGTCGCGCCGGCGAAATCTCCCGACTTGGCGGCGGCCATGAGCCAGTCGCGGTTGCCGGTGGCGGCATAAAGATCGAGAAACGCCTGTGCCATCGCCATTGTGTCGCCGAGGAACGGACCGCCGCGATCCTTGTCGCCATGGCGGAATCCGCCGTCCGGCAGCGCGCGAGTTTCGTTCACCCATTTCGCGGCCTTCTGCGCGACAGCCAACACCTTGGGATCGTTGGTGACATCGTAGAAAGCGATCAATCCGCTGATCGCCCAGCCGTTCTCGCGCGCATAAATATTCTTGTCGATGCGGGGCGTTCCGAGTTTGCGGCGATCCGTGTCGCCCAACGCGTAATATGTGTGTCCGTCGGTATCTCGATCGAGGTCGGCATCCTGGCTGACATAGAATGCACCGTCAGGACTTGCGAGAAAGCTCGTGAGATAGCGCTCGATGCCGCGCGCCGCGGCGAGATATTTCGGGTCCTTCCACAGCGCATAGGCCTGGCTGTATTGCCGCAGGTACTGCGCCTGGAACGACATGATCTTTTCAAAATGCGGATGAGCCCATGATCCGGCTTCGGAGTACTGGAACACGCCGCCCCAGACCGGATCGATCAATGCAATGGCGGCGTCGAGGGTCTGTCGGGCTCGCGTGATCGCCACCGCATCGCCGGCTTCGGCGCGGGACATCGCGAAGTCCATGCTGTCGGCGTCGATGTATTTCTGGCTGTCGCCCCAGCCGCCGATCCTGGCTTCGTAGGATTCGTCGTAATTCTTGACGAGCTGCGCCCGCTGTTCCCTGGTCA
>JAJYAH010000921.1 GCA_021779635.1 Pseudomonadota bacterium
GAAGCGCTGGTCGAAGCTGCGGGAATGGCTCGCTGCGTTGCCTGCTGGAGCGGTCAGCTTGTGACACCAGCCCCCTCCCGAGTGACCGGATTGGGACGGGGAACCGGACAACATCCAGCCGATTTCGATCTGGCAAACGAATTTCCCGTGGTCGTCCTGCGGGGCGAAAACGGCGTGCGCCGGCGGAATGTAGTACCCGTCGCCATGGCGCCCTATTCGTACCGTATCAACAATAGAGCGCCTTGCGATTCGATAAAACAACGTCGATGCTGGGGCCATTTCGCGCGATTGGTTCCCGCACAGGAGGGGACGGTCAAAAAGGAATCTCACCGTCAAGAGACCTATCAGCAGGGTGGGTCTCGCGGATCCAGGGAAGCGCTTCGTCCAACTCAGCAAGAGCTGTTTCGGGCGGCAGCGCCAGACCAAGCCTCTGTTTGAGAAATTGGGTGATATCGGCCACGAATGCCGGCACGATGCCCTTGGCGACCAACTGCTCCGCAACGGAGCGAGCGATCAGCGGCTTGTTCTTGCCGGCGCTAAGTCCAAGAGTCTGCCGCGCACCGACGACGAGCTGGTCATAGAGGCCGGTCTCGACTGCCTCCAGGTCGACTCTCATCTGTGTTTCCCAATCGCCCCCGAGCACTGCATGGTTCACCGTGATCTGGGGCGCTGGCGCATCCGTCTCGGCAAGGCCAAGCAAGCGGCACATGACCTTGTTGGCCTCGCGGTCTTGCGGCCGGCCGGCGTCGTTGTCAAAAATCACATAGGTTGGGATTTCATGCGCGTGATAGACCTGCACCAGCGTGTCGATCACCGTCTTGCCGCCGGCGGCGATGATCGAAACCCCCTCGTCGTCGAACCGCAAGCCGAGATGCGCGCATAGTAGGGGAAGCGCTTCGCGCTCGGACGGCCCCTCCGCCACGATCACGAGCCGCGCGAAATACGGCTCCGCCATCTCCGCCGTGCGGACGTTACGCAGGAACGCGCGCATGGAGGGCACGGTCATGGGCTTGTCAGGATGCAGCCGTTGCCGCGCCGCCAGAAGTGCATCCGCCGTCGTCGTGCGAACCTGCGTGCAAACCTCGTCCTCGTCGTCGGGGCAACACTCGACGACGACGATGCGCTCCGGCCGCGTGATGTCCAGGAACGCCGCGCTGTGCGACGAGATGAAGAGCTGATTGCCGTCGGCAACCAGGCTCTCGAATTGCCCCATCAAACTGCGCTGGGCGTGCGGGTGAAGGAATAGTTCCGGCTCCTCGATTCCGAGGATCGCGCCACCCTTGAATGCGCGGGCGAACGCATGAAACAGCGCCAGCACGAGAAGATTGCGGATGCCCGATCCGGCCTCGCCCGGCGACTTCGCGGCACCACGCTCGATCAGGGTCGGATAGAGGCTGCGATACAGATTGGTTTCGTCGATTGTACGGAACTGGAACTGCACGTCGTAGCGGGAAGTCCGCAACTGCTCGGCGAATGCCTCGCGTAATGCCAATTCAAAGCTGGTGTAGAGTTCGGTCTTCAGCAGGCCATGCGCTTGATCGAGAAGCGTGCGGAGCTGCGGGAGCCGGTCGCTGCCGGAGCGCAGCAGGTCATCATGCAGGAAACGCACAGCCTGCCCGAACAGGGTCCAGCGCGAAACGCCGAACTGCCGGTCGAAGTTTCGGCCGGCATCGACATACGCGAACGCGAGCTTCGCGCGCTGCTCGTTGTCGAAGCCCCATCTTACCGGCTGGCCTCGCGCGTCATACGCCTGGAACACGTATCGCTCGCGCGACGTGTCGAAATCCAGCCGCGAATAGGGCGCCTCCTCGAAATCCACCTGAATAAAAATCTCGCGCCGGCGGTCACTGAGATAGTAGTCACTGTCGAGCAAGTTGCCGGGCATGGGCCAGCGGTCACCCATCAGAAAATTGATGGCGCTGAGGATATTCGTCTTGCCGGCGTTGTTGGCTCCGACTAGGACCGTCATGTCTGACGGCTCAAAATCCGCATCCTTCACCGAGCGCCAGTTCCGAATGATGACGCGGGTGATTTTCATTTCACGCCAGCAGCATAGAGACTGCGGCAATGCTCTTCCTCGGCTTCGCGCAATCGCTGCACATGGCCCGCCAACTGCTCGTCCTCGTCGAGTGCGAAGAATTTCGTCGGGCGCGGGCCGATCATCCGGCCGCTGCGCACGGGCTGCGCAAGATCATCGACCAGGAATAGCGTATCTCCGCCCGGGGCGAGCGGGTGATTTTGCGGGTCGGGGTGAAGCGGCGTCACGTCGAACAGGTAGCCGCTCGGCGCGCGCCAGACGGCATGGTGAATGGCGATGAGATAGCCGGGGCCGGGAATCGTTTCCACCAATTTATGCTGGAACATCCAGCCAAACCGCGCCTGGCCGCCGTCCTGCTTTGCCTTTCGGCGTGCGTTTTCGAAGCAAAGCCTGATATCGGCCCACGGTTCCGGGGCATACTTCGCAAGGCCGAGCGGCTGCCCGCTGATCGTCCTCGAAAATCTCTCAATCCCGTGTCGTAGGATGGCTTGCTCGTCGTTGTTGGTCACGATCTGCGTCTTTCGTTCGCTTACGAGGTGTCATGCCATAGAACGGGCAGGATAGCACGCTTCGCGGCACGAATCAGGATCGCGGCGTTCGATAGCCCTGTTCTACTTGAACTGGCTCTTCGCCGGTGCGTGCAACGTATTGATTTTATTATGGGCCACAGTGGCCTCAATAGAGTCGGTTCATCTGGGACAGGTGTTGAGTCTAGTGGGT
>JAJYAH010000147.1 GCA_021779635.1 Pseudomonadota bacterium
TGGCTTTCCGATCATCGATCCGCGTCCCGTCGCCGCGAGAACCGAAGAAATCTTTCCGGGCAAGGGAGTGGAACTGGGCAATGCCTGGCGCACACGGCAATTCGAATACACCTGGCTTCGGACGCTGGGCGGTCAATATGCCGACTTCTGGCAGGTCACCGAGGAATCGCTGATGTTTGCCGCGAAGCTGCTCAAGATCGAACTGTCCGCCGACCAGCGCGATCAATTGCTGCAGAGCTATCTCGGGCTCAAGGCCTGGCCCGACGTCTTGCCGGCATTGAAACAGCTGCGGGATGCCGGCATCCGCATGGCTTTCCTGTCGAACCTCACCGACACGATGCTGGATGCGGCAGTGAAGAATTCCGGGCTTGAGGGTTTCCTTGAAGGCCATCTCAGCACCGACAAGGTCAGTGCATTCAAGCCTGATCCGCGCGCCTATCAGATGGGCCTCGACGCCTTCAACCTGAAGAAAGAGGAAGTCGCCTTTGCCGCCTTCGCAGGCTGGGATGCGGCCGGCGCCCGATGGTTCGGATATCCGACTTTTTGGGTCAATCGCCTGAACGCGCCGGTTGAGGAGTTGAACGTAGTTCCGGACGGCATCGGATCCGGTCTCGGCGATCTCGTCAAATTCGTCACCGCGTGAAAGTCGGGGCGAGATCTTTGCGAGATGTCCGCCTATTCCTCCGCCTTGAACGGGCGTGTCAGCAGGCTTTCGATCGCTTCGTCGATGGTGATGGCGCCGCTCAGGATCGCCGCGACCGCCTGTGACACCGGCATGTCGACCTGTTTCGAGGCCGCGAGCTCGATCAGCACGGGCGCGGTAAATTCGCCTTCGGCGAGCTTGTCCCGTGCCGGCTGTTCGCCGCGCCCCAGCGCCATGCCGAGCGCGAAATTGCGCGATTGCGGGCTTGAACAGGTCAGGATCAGATCGCCGAGGCCCGAAAGGCCCGCCATGGTTTCGCTGCGGGCGCCGCAGGCGCGCCCGAACCGCGCCAGTTCGCTGAAGCCGCGCGTGGTCAAGGCTGCCTGCGCCGAGGCGCCGAATCGCCGGCCGACCACGATGCCGGCTGCGATCGCCAGCACGTTCTTGGCTGCGCCGCCGATCTCGACGCCGCGCACATCAGTCGTGTGATAGGGCCGGAAGGTCGCAGATCCCAGCGCCTGCACCAGCGCGCTGGCCAGCGCTTTATCTTTTGCCGCCAAGGTCACCGCAGTCGGGAGGCCGCGCGCCACGTCCTGCGCAAAGCTCGGCCCCGACAGGATCGCCGGCATCGCATCCGGTGCGGTTTGCGCGATCACCTCGGTCATGAATTTGTGTGTGCCACGCTCGATACCCTTGGCGCAGGCGACGACCGGCGTGGCCGTGGCCAAATGAGGCGCAAGGGCTGCGACCGCCTCGCGCAAATTCTGCGCCGGCGTGGCGATCAGGATGATCTCCGCCGCCGCCGCACGCGCGATATCGCCGGTCACCGCAACGCTCGCATCCAGACGCGCGCCGGACAATTTCGGATTGGCGCGCGTTAGGGCGATCTCCGCGGCGCGCCCGGGCTGGCGCGCATAGAGCACGATATCGCGGCCGGCGCGCGCGGCAACGTCCGCCAGCGCCGTTCCCCATGCGCCGGCGCCGATCACCGCGACAGAATTGAACGCCTTCATCGCGAAGGCCTGGAGCGTGATGGGTTTGGGTTGATCCGCAAATACAAAGGCAGCGCGCTCCCTCTCCCGTGGGGAGAGGGTTGGGGTGAGGGGTTACGGCCTATCGTTAGGCTGTAACCCCTCACCCGGATCGCTGCGCGATCCGACCTCTCCCAAAGGGAAAGGTGAAGTGAGCCCGCCGGGCTACGCGCGTGACAAGCTTCCTCGTTCATCAACAATCCCTAATATGCCGCGCGGGTGTTGGCGAACCCTGCCGGGGCGACCGCGTTTTCGTCGAGGCCCCAGCGCGCGCGAGGTGCGGCGTCCATGGTATCGATCATGTCCAGCGCCAGCCGTTCGGCGCCGGCCCAGGCGATCATCGCGCCATTGTCGGTGCACAAATCCGGCGGCGGCACGATCAGCGCGGTCTGCGCCTTCGCGGCGACGTCCTGCAATGCGCCGCGGATCGCCTGGTTGGCGGCGACGCCGCCGGCGGCGACCAGCGCGCTCGGCGGGCCGAACTGTTCGTGAAACAGCCTGAGGCCGACGCCGAGCCTGTCGGCGGTAGATTCCAGCACCGCCGCCTGAAAGCTGGCGCAGAGATCGCCGATGTCCCGAGGCTCCAGCGGCGCGAGCCGGCTGGCTTCGGTGCGCACGGCGGTCTTCAATCCCGACAGCGAGAAATTGGCGTCGGTGCGCCCGAGCATCGGCCGCGGAAAGGCAAACCGTTTCGGATCGCCGGTCGCGGCGGCGCGTTCGACCTGCGGTCCGCCCGGGTACGGCAAACCAAGCATTTTGGCGACCTTGTCGAACGCTTCGCCCATGGCGTCATCGACAGTGGTGCCGAGCCGCACATATTTGCCGACGCCGACCACGGCGACGATCTGGGTGTGACCGCCGGAGGCGAGAAACAGGCAATAGGGAAACGCCAGCGTGCCGCTCAGCCGCGGCGTCAACGCGTGGGCTTCGAGATGATTCACCGCGATCAGCGGCGTGTCATGCACCATCGCGATCGCCTTGGCTGTGGTGAGACCCACGATCACGCCGCCAATCAGGCCGGGACCTGCGGCGGCGGCGACGGCCGAAAGCTGCGCAAAGCCGACGCCTGCTTCCTTCATGGCGCCGGCGACGAGGCCGTCGAGCACATCGACATGGGCGCGCGCGGCGATCTCCGGCACCACGCCGCCGAACGGGGCGTGCTCCTCGGTTTGCGAGCGGACGATGTTCGACAAGATTCGCCCCGATCCGTCGCTCCGTCGCTCGACCACGGCGGCTGCGGTTTCGTCGCAGGTGGTCTCGATCCCCAGCACCAGCATCGGCGTGTCGTTACCCAATTTGAGCCCTTGCGTTATCGGAGAAACCGGCGCTTTTCGTTCCCGGGCCAAAGCGTTTTCAGGCGAAGTGGCCACCGGTTCGCGTAAAGAAAACGCGTCAAAATGATCAAGACCAGATCGGTCCGGATTTATCCAGGACTGATCTGGCTCTAGCATTATGAGGTCTCGAAGTGCAATCGCCTGTTGAAGCGAAAACCCTGTCGGCGGCGGCGTGAAACATGGCGGTTCTCGTCACACGCCCGCAGCCCGACGATGAGGCCACCGCCGCGGCGCTGCGCGCCAGGGGCTTTGAGGTTCTGCGGGCGCCGATGCTGCGATTCGAACCGCTCGCCTTTCACGATGACCTCGACGCGCGTTACGGCGCCGTCATCGTCACCAGCGCCAACGCGTTGCGCGGCATCGAACCGCATCTTGCCGGCAGCCAGTTGCTCAAGCTGCCGCTGTTTGCGGTCGGACAACGCACCGCCGCCGCTGCCCGCGCTGCCGGTTTTGACCATGTGATCGCGGCAGATGGCGACGCCGCCGGCTTGCGCGATTCGGTGCTGGCCAGCGCCAGGGCCAAGGAGTTGAAGAAAACCAGCACGCTGTTGTATCTGGCCGGCGCCGATCTGGCGCGCGATCTGGCCGGCGAGCTTGGCGAACGCGGTTTCAATGTTGTCACACATACGACGTACAGGATGGTCCCGGTGTCGGGCCTGCCGCGCGATGCCTGCGACGCGTTCGCGGCCAACCGGATCGAGGCGGTATTGCATTATTCGCGGCGCAGCGCGCGCGCATTCCTGGAGGCGACGCGGGCGGCCGGTGTCGAAATCTCGGCGTTGGCGATCCCACAATGCTGCATTTCCGATGCCGTGGCCTCGATTGTCCGCGACGCCGGGGCCCCGCAGGTCATGGTGGCGCGGTCGCCGGATGAAAATGCCCTGTTCGAGACGCTGGACCGTGCGTTGCGCCCCTGATCGCGCTAAGAGAGAGCGGTGTCGCGCCGAACGATCTGCCGAATCCGGCAGGTTTCGGCCCATTGCAAACGAGGAACCGCCGTAATGGTCGATGACAGGCCGGAAGATACGGGACCGTCGGCAGAATCAGCCCGGCCGAAGCGCCCGGGCCCCACCATCGATCTGGAAGCCACCGAGGTATCCGGCGACACCCGGGAGGCCGCCGCCGGCGCTCGGCCCGATCCGACACCCCGGCCGCCTCCGGCATCGGCGCTGTTCCCGGTGATTACGGCTGCGGTGGCGGGCGCCGGCACCGCCGCGCTGGTGCTCGGCGTGGCCTGGTTCCTGGGATGGAACGCGGCGTCGCCGCCAGCCGCTCCCCAGGTCGAGGCGGCCGCGATCGACGGTCTGGCCGCGCGCATTGCCAGCGTCGAGTCCAAAACCAGTGCGCCGCCGCCCGCCGCACCCGATCCGGCGGCAACGGCGCGCATCGAGTCGCTGGAGAAATCGTCCGCCTCGCTGCGCGCTGAACTTGCCGCCGCGCGCGCGCAGTCGGAGAAACTGGCCGCGCTCGTCAATGACATGAAATCGGCGCCGCGCGAGTCGTCGCCGCCGCCGGATCTGTCTGCGATCAACGAACGCCTGGCGCAGATCGAACACACCACGCGCGCGCAGGGCTCCGAGATCGCGCAGGAGAATGCCAAGCCGGCGGACGACATGCCGCTTCGCCGCGTGGTGGCGGCAGCCCTGCTCGACATTTCGGTCCGGCAGGGCGATCCTTATGTCGCAGCCCTGGCGGCGGCGAAGGCTCTCGCCGCGGATGCAAATGCGCTGAAGCCGCTCGATGGCTTTGCAGCCTCGGGCGTGCCGACTCCGGCCACCCTCTGCCGCGAGTTGCTGACGCTTGTTCCAAAATTGTCGCCGCCGGCGCCGGGAAATTCGACCGCCGATGCAGGAGGCATCGTCGATCGCCTGCAGGCGGGCGCGGCGCGGCTGGTCCGCATCGAGCGGACCGACGCCGTGGGCAATGATCGCGGTGCGGTGATCGCGCGGGTCACGGCGGCGGCGCTGCGCAATGATTCAGCCGAGGCGCGGCGCGAATTGAATACGCTGCCATCAGCCGATCGCGCCGCCGCGCAATCCTGGATCGACAAGACCGATGCGCGCGACGCGGCGCTGGCCGCCTCCCGTCAATTCGCGGCCGACGCCATGTCCGCGCTCGCCAAGCCGGCGCTATAGGATTTCGATGTACCGGATCATTTTGTTCCTGCTGCTGATTGCGTTCGCAGCCTTGGGCGCCGCATGGATGGCCGACCAGAGCGGCGACGTCGCGCTGTCGTGGCACGGCTGGCGGGTCGAAACCTCGCTGCCGGTGTTCGCGCTGGCGCTCGGCGTGACCGTCGTCGCGGCGATGCTGGCCTGGTCCACGCTGCGCGCGCTGTGGCGCATGCCGCAACGGATCCGTCGCGGCCGGCGCGAACGCCGTCTGGCGCGGGGCCGGCATGCCATCACCCACGGGCTGCTCGCGGTCGGCCATGGCGATTCAGCGGCGGCCCGCGCGCATGCCGAGGTCGCGCGCCGCCACGCCGGCCACGATCCATTGGCGTTGCTGCTGCATGCGCAATCGGCGCAGCTCGACGGCGACCGCGCCGGCGCGCAAGCTGCCTTTCGCGCCATGGCCGAACGCGAGGATACCAGGCTGCTCGGCTTGCGCGGGCTGTTCATCGAGGCGCAGCGCGCCGACGATCCGGTCGCCGCGGTCGGAATCGCGGAAGAAGCGCTGAAGCTTGCCCCGGCCTCGACCTGGGCGTCGCAGGCGGTTTTGGGATTTCGCTGCGCCAAGGGCGACTGGAGCGGGGCGCTGACGATCCTCGACAACAATCTCGCATCGGGGCTGATCGATAAACCGGCCTGGCGGCGTCAGCGCGGCGTGCTGCTGACAGCGCGCGCGCTCGAACTCGAGACGATCGACCGTGACCGCTCGCGCGACACCGTGATGGAGGCGATCAAGCTGGCGCCGACCCTGGTGCCGGCCGCGGTGCTGGCGAGCAAATATCAGAGCGAAGCCCATCAGGTCCGGCGTTCGATGCGAATCGTCGAAACGGCATGGCTGGCGCAACCGCATCCCGATCTCGCCGATGCCTACGCCCATGTCCGGCTCGGCGATTCCGCGCGGCAGCGGCTGGTTCGCATCGAAACCCTGGCCGCCAAGGCGCCCGGTCATCTGGAGAGCGCGCTGGCGGTCGCCCGCGCCGCCATCGACGCTACCGAGTTTGCCCGCGCGCGCGAAGCGCTGGCGCCGTTCGTCGCCGCGCCGACCCAGCGGGTCGCGATGCTGATGGCGGAAATCGAGCGCACGGAACACGGCGACAGCGGCCGGGCGCGGGCGTGGACCTTGCGCGCGGTGCGGGCGCTGCACGATCCGGTCTGGACCGCAGACGGATATGTTTCCGCTTCCTGGCGGCCGGTGTCGCCGGTCTCGGGCCGCATCGACGCCTTTCAATGGCAGACGCCGCTGGCGGCATTGCCATCAGACAAAAACGCAGCGGTCGAAGCCTCGCCTTTCGAGGAAGCGATGCTGGCGCCGCCGCGCCGCGTCGCGTCGCCAAGTGAGCCGAAAAGTGAAACGAAAAATGATGTGCCGCGCGACGTGACGCCACCGGTCGCGATCGAGCATATCCCGGCGGCGCAGGACAATTCCCCCGCGCCCGTCGCCGTCGTCGAAACAGCCCCTGCGGCGGCGCCGTCATCGCCGCCGGCCGAAGCCTCGGTGGTGACGGCCGCGCCGCTGTTCCGGCAGCGCGCGGATATCCCGAAGGATGCGGCCAAGGGCGTGCCGGCCGGCATTCCGGCGGTGATTCCGATTGTGCGGGCGCCTGACGATCCCGGGATCGACGAGGACGCGGTGGGCGATGAATTCGCGGAACCGGTCAATCCCGTGCAGGGCCAGGCCGGCGGCTGGCGCGGCTTCCTGGCGCGCTGGGGCGGCTGAGCAAAGCGGCTTCGCGGACCCGCTCCGCGTGTGCTCGTTGACCGAAACAGCCTGTTAACGGGACCGCTCTAGGTTCCCTGCCATATTGGCGGAAGACAGGGTTTTGCGGATGACGATCGATGTCGGTCTGGGCCTCGCGACGGACGGTGCGGCCCATCGGAAAGCGCGGGTCCTGGCGCCTTGGCTGATGATCGTTGCCGTATTCGCAGCGGCGGTGTTGCTGCGGCAGGCTCTGCCTTTCAACGTCGATGTCAGCTGGTGGCTGACCGTCAGCGAACGCATGCTCGACGGGCAGCGTCTTTACGTCGACATTCTTGAAACGAATGCGCCAATGGCGTCGTCGGTCTATCTGCTCAGCGTCGTACTGGCGTGCTTGACCGATGTCAGGCCGGAAGTCACGATCGATGCCCTGATCTTTGTTTTGATCGCGGCGTCGCTGACGCTGACATGGCGTATCCTGCAGCATTCCTCCTTGGGCGGTCGTGCAGCGGCCGGCGCACTTGCCGCCTGGGCCGCAGTGCTGCTCGGCGTGCTGCCGATGTATGATTTCGGACAGCGCGAGCATCTGGCGCTGATAGCGATGCTGCCGGCGCTCGGGGTCTACATTCTGCGCGGCGATCGCAAAGAGGTTACGCCGTCGGCGATTCTGATCGCAGGTTTGAGCGCGGCGATCACGATGAACTTCAAGCCGTACTTCGCATGCGCCATCGGCTTTTCCATCCTGGCGGCAGCCGCGCAGGCGCGTGACTGGCGGGTGGTCTTCGCACCGGAGAACTGGATCGCCGCAGCCCTTGTCGTGCTCCACGGTATCTGCACTTTCGTTTTCTATCCGGAGTATTTCACGATCGTCTATCCCTTGGTGCGCGACGTTTATCTGTTGCTGAAGGCGCCGCTTCTGGCGCTGATCGTAACGTCGGCGACGACGGTGTGGGTCGGATCGGTATTGATCGTCCTTGCTTTGCAAAACCGGCAGCGGAAACCCGACACCGCATCCTTCGTAGTGCTGGCGGCCTCCTTCGGTTTTGCCGTGGCGTTTTTCGTGCAGCGCAAGGGGTGGAGCTACCAGGCCTATCCCATGGTGGCGCTGGCGTTGATGGCGGTGGGTTGCGCGATCGCGGCGATCGACCAGGAACGAGCGAGGTCATGGCGACTGCATGCCGGTGTCGGGTTCGCCGCTGCGGCGATGTTCGTCAAGGCATGTACATGGTTCAACGCGGACGTCGACGTCCGGCAGATTGAAGATCAGGTCGCGCGGCTCGGACCGCATCCAAAGATTCTCGTGCTAAGCGCGGCTGCCGTCATCGGTTACCCGCTGGTGCGCACGCTTCAGGGGACCTGGGTTTCGCGCCAGGAAGCGCTTTGGGCGCGGGAAATCGTCCGCCGATCCCGGATGGATCAGAGCATTGATGCTCAGACAGCAACTCGTCTCGATGTTTATGTGGAACGTGAACGCGCGGGACTGATTGAAGATTTCAGAAAGCAGCCGCCGGATGTGATCCTGATTGATAACAGGAACAGTGACTGGGGCAGGTGGGCGTATGCCGATCCGGAGATTTCTGCACTACTCAAGCCCTATAGGTCGGTACAGACCATCGAGGGCATCGATATTTTGCAGCGCACGACTAAGGCTCCCCCATCCTAGAGACGCGACGGACAAATTCCGGAAGCGCCAAAGGCGCTGAATGTGTGAAACCAATCAATCCCGCACAGGGTCAGGCCGGCGCCTGGCGCGGCCGCCTGTTCCGCCGGGGCGCTAATCGGCTGTTCGAGGGCTTGCGTTTTTCTTGCAAAATCGTTGGCCGCCAGATATCAGGTGCGGGCGTTTCTGGAGCCTTTAGCCGAACGCGCATGGTCCGCCGCAATAGCTCAGTTGGTAGAGCACGTCATTCGTAATGACGGGGTCACAGGTTCGAGTCCTGTTTGCGGCACCAGCACTTAGCGGAAATTCAGGGTGTGGACAAATCGGTCGGGGTAAGGCCGGGGTAAGTTGCGGCTGAGAAAATAATTTCGGCCAACTGCGTTGACACACAACGGCTAACGGGACTAAGCCAAAGCCAGTTTTCGCGGCACGCCCTCCTGGTGCCTGTTGAATGCCGTTTCGTTTTGACGGCCGCTTTGATGGGATGCTGGCTCTGCCGGTAAGTGGCGATAGACCCGCGCAATGCCTCCCGAGATGCCGCTCCCCCTCGGCACGGGAATGAAGGCCAGTCGCACATGCAAGGCGATGGGTAACTCCAATTTTGGAGTGCCGTCGCCATGGCTTCTGAAACCGAAACCTATCTGAAAACCAATCAAGTCCGTGAACGCTACGGCAATTGTAGCGCGATGTGGATCGAACGCCGCATGAAAGACAGCGGCTTTCCGCAGCCTGTCTATTTCGGCGTGCTGCGCTTCTGGCGTGTGTCCGATCTTGTCGTGTGGGATGCCGAGCAGATTAAGGCCGCACCGAAGCCGGCTCACGACATCAGTCCCGCTCACACGCCGCAGGCCCGTGCGAAGGCGCGTCGGACGAAGGAAGAGGGAAACAGGTACATTGTAGGCAGCAAAATGCCGACGTTCGCGAGCGAGCAAACGCAAACGAGTACGCGCCGTCCGCACGCGCTGCGGCAGCTCTCGCCCCGTGGCGATCTCGCTCGGGCACTCGTCGAGCAGCAGCGCTCTGGAAAGTGAAGGGCGCTGTCGCCTCTGATGCCTGCCAATGCTTTACGGGAGGGAGCACGACCTTGCCAAGGTCGGGGTCGAGGGTTCGAATCCCTTCGCCCGCTCCAAAGCTTTCAAGGGCTTAGCGCCGCAGGTGACTTGCGACGCTAAGCCCTAGCTAGCAGATAGCTAGCAGAAGCCCCCCCCGCATTCCATGTGGCATCAGGCATTGATCGGCTCGACGATAACCAACCGCGCCTCCTGAAAAACCCGCGACGACCTCCTTTTAAACCTCATCGAATGCGAGTTACGGCTGCCAAAGCGAATGGCCGAATGCGTGCGCGGATCCAGGGGCGGATCGAATCTCTGCCAGCACATCGATCGGGTGACCGCTCGGACAAATCGAGCTTGACGGAAATCCGGTTGGGGTAGTTCTGTTCCGGAGCTCCGGAGTGGCGGCGGCCGCAACGCGGGGGTTAGATCCCCCCTCCGCCACGATATCTGGCAACGCATTTATATTGTTAGATATTATATCTTGATTGAGGTTTCGTGCCACATTCCACCCCACATTGCTCAAAGGGTAGCTGTTCTCTAAGCCGCCGCCAAAAAGAGTTCTGCCGGAATTGGCTTTCAACCCTCGTGAGCTATTCGATTACTCTCGCCGTTTTGGCGCAAGGTAGAATCGGGGTAGGCTCACTCATCTAAGTTGTGATCAGCATCACCGCAAAAACATTCTGATTTTTGCTGACGGTACGGGAAACGAAGGCGGGCTGTTGCCGGGTTTTCGCTTAGAATGGCGGAGGGAGCGGCGGGATCAGAGGGGGATCCGGTGGATGAAATACCCGACCATGGGCCGGATCTCGTCGCCCAATTTCAAGAAACGCTCAACGAGAAGGTCTATGAAGGGATCGCCCTTCGCATTCGCACCAAAGTTCTTGGCGCTCGAAGCGACCCGGACACATCGTCCAGACGGTGGCCGTTCGAGCTAATCCAGAACGCCCACGACGCCGGGACGCGCGTGGGACGGGAAGGCATCAGTTTAACTTTCGAATATGCGGACGGCGTCTTTCGCTTCTGGCACGACGCAGCGCCCTTCACGATGGAGGAGTTCGCCTCCCTTCTTACGGGTGGATCGAGCAAGGACTTTATGTCCACCGAAACGACTGGACGGTTCGGAACCGGGTTCCTCGTCACGCACGTACTTGCTGAGCAAGTCCATGTATCAGGCATCCTGGAAGTAAAAGGAAGCCATCGCGGTTTCGATGTCGATTTGGACAGGCCGAACGGTGCAGAGCGGTTGCTCCAAAATGTTCAGGACTCGCTAAATTCATTGAGGCACACTCATCTTGTCGAAAGCTTGGACGACGAGCCGACTGCCTCCTTTGAATATATTGTGGACGACGAGAAGATCGCACTCGCGGGCCTTGAAGCATTGGAAGAGGCCCTGCCGTATCTGTTCGCCACGTGTAGGCGCCTCGGTGAGATTATTATCCGCCGCGACGAACACGAAGTCGTTTGGCGGCTCACATCCTCGACCAAGCCAAGCAGGTTTTCAAACAAGCCAACCGAGTATCGGGTCTCGCGAGTCGAGAGCGATGGAGCCGCGAGCGATTGGCGCGTCGTTCGGGCGACGTCGGAGTTCTCATCTAAAAACGCGATCGTTGTTGCACTCGCTGGGGAGGGCGCCACGTGGTCCGTTCGAAAGCCCGGCAGACTACCCAGCATATTTCGACAACTCCCGCTCCTTGGTGGCCCCTCGCTTCCCGGATGGATAATCGTTGACGGTCAGTTCGATGTCGAACAAGAGAGGCGAACGATTTACGTCGCTGGTGAACAAGAACGTCCTCTTCGAGATGCGTTCGCTGCGCTTCCGCGCATGATGACGCAGGCGAACTCGGAAGACTGGATCGATGGCTATCGAATTGCACAACTCGCTCTACCCTCGGAAATCTCCGGCGAAACATCGACTAAGGTGTGGACCGATGTGCTGTCTACGGCCGCCCAGAAATTGTCTGCGCATACCGGTGAAGGCGACCACGCTGTCCGGCGCATGGAGACCGCGTGATCCGGTCGATGACGACCATGGCGGCGCATGAGCTTGATGGCGCCGTT
>JAJYAH010000922.1 GCA_021779635.1 Pseudomonadota bacterium
GGTAATGCGCCGTTCCGCGCCAAGCGGATAGCGGCGGTGGGAGACGTTGCGTTAGATGATCCGCATTTCCACGATTTTCATCGCCATCTGCATGGTGCTGGTTGCCGCATCTCTCGGCCTTGTGCTTTATTCGGTGGCGGGCATCAGCGGATCGGAATCGGCGATCGTGGCGCTCACCGCGCTGACCTTCCTGATCCTTTACAACGCCGTGTCGATGCGGCTGCGCGACCGCACCGATGTCGGCAGCCAGATTGCCGATCTGTCGCGCGGCACCGCCGACCTTGCGCGTCAGGTCGCCGAATTCGGGCGCAGGCTCGCCACCGTCGAGGGCCGGGTGGTGTCGGCCAATTCCGCCGGCGCTGACCGCATCCAGGCGGTCGTCGGCGAGATCAACGAACTGGGCGTGCTGGTCAAGCAGCTCGCCGCCTCGGTCGCGACCCATGACGACCTGCTGTCCGCCGGCATCGCAGGCGTGCCCGCCGCGCCTGCGGGCAAGCCCGCCCTCGAACCGCAGAACGAATTGCCGTTTTCCCTGGACCAGACTCCCGTCGCAGCCGCCACCGTGACAGCGCCCGCGGCCGTCGCGAGCGGCCCTGCGCCTGTGCGCAGCCAAGCCCAAATCCTCGCCGCCGTCAAAAATGCCATCGAGGAAAACCGGCTCGATATCTATCTGCAGCCGCTGGTGAGCCTGCCGCAGCGCAAGGTGCGCTTCTACGAGGCGGTGACGCGGCTGCGCGATGACAAGGACCAGGTTCTCACCGCCGACGATTTCATCGGGATCGCGGAAGCCGCCGGGCTGATCGGGCGGATCGATCACATGGTGATGCTGCGCTGCGTGCAGGTGTTGCGCCGGCTGATGGTGCGCAACAAGGAGGTGGGAGTGTTCTGCAACGTCGCCGCCGCGACGCTGGGCAATCCCGCCATCTTCGCCCAATGCCTCGATTTCCTCGAAGCCAATCGCGCGCTGGCGCCGTCCTTCGTGCTCGAATTCAAGCAGGCGACGTTTCGCAAGCTCGGCCCGGTCGAAGCCGAAAATCTCGCGGCCTTGGCCCAGCGCGGATACCGTTTTTCGATCGATCATGTCACCGACCTGCGGATCGAACCGCGCGAATTGGCCGACCGCGGCGTCCGCTTCATCAAGGTGCCTGCCGCGTTGCTGCTCGATCAACGGCAAACGGCGGGATCCGACATTCACCCCTCCGACCTTTCCGATCTGCTCGGCCGCTTCGGCATCGACCTGATCGCCGAGCGGATCGAGGGCGAACGCGCCGTGGTCGATCTGCTCGACTACGACGTGCGGTTCGGACAGGGCTTCCTGTTTGCGCTGCCCCGGCCGTTGCGGCCCGAGGGCGCACCTGCTAACGGCGGGGCGTCTTCGAACAAGGCGCAGGACCCCCATGAATCCGGCAAAACTGACCCTGTTAAAAACGGCCCTGGCCGAACCGCCGCCGTCGATGGGCCGGGAATCGATCCAGTGCGGACAACGGGCAACGCCGCGCTGGCGCGGCGCGCCACAGGACCGGGCTGACCGGCCGGCTGCGCGATGACAACGCTTCAATTTGCAGAGAGGCTGCGCGACCTCGTTGGCGGCGTCGAGGTCGTGCTCAGCGACATCTGGGGCGTGGTTCACAACGGCCTTGTTGCGTTTCCCGAAGCCTGCGAGGCCCTGCACCGCTTTCGCAACCAGGGCGGTGCGGTGATCCTGATTACCAACGCGCCGCGGCCGGCGGATTCGGTGCAGCGGCAATTGCGCCGGCTCGGCGTGGCCGACGATATCTACGACGCCATCGTCAGTTCAGGCGACCTGACCCGCCATTTCGTCGCCGACCACCCCGGCCAGAAAGTATTCTGGCTCGGCCCCGAGCGCGACAATTCGATCTACCGCGGACTTGATCCGGAGCTGGGGCCGCTGGAGCAGGCCGATTACATCGTCTGCACCGGCCCGTTCGACGACGAGACCGAATCGGCCGAAGACTATCGCGCCATGATGATGGAGGCGCACGCACGCAAGCTGCCGCTGATCTGCGCCAACCCCGACATCGTCGTCGAGCGCGGCGACCGCCTGGTCTATTGCGCCGGCGCGATCGCCGAGCTCTATCGCGAGCTCGGCGGCGAGGTGATTTTCTACGGCAAGCCGCACCGGCCGATCTATGAGCGCGCCATGGCACTGGCCGCCGAGCGTCACGGCCATGCGACGCCGCTCAACCGCGTTCTGGCGATCGGGGATTCGGTGCGGACGGATCTGGCGGGCGCGCACGGCTTCGGGATCGATTGCCTGTTCGTCACCCGCGGCATCCACGCCGAGGATTTCGAAGGCCTCGATCAACTCGACCCGGCCGCGGTGAAGGAATTGTTCGGCCATCCGCCGCGGGCGCTGATGCGGGAGTTGAGGTGGTGATTGGTCGTTCCCCGGATGCTGCGGAGCGCCATAAGCGCGTTCACGCGCGTCTTTCGACGCGCTGTCTTCGCGGCGTGGTGCGCCGCTGATCCGGAGTCCGTCTTTCCTGGAGCGGTTAGGTCCCGGCTCTGCGGAGCAGCGTAAAGAACGCTGCGCCGCGTCCGCGACACGAGCGAGCGGAAGCCCTTACGCCGTGGCGAGGTCCGGAAACACCGCCTCGATCTTGGTCTTCAGCGTGGCGGCGTTGAACGGCTTGACGATATAATTGTTCACGCCGGCCTTCTTGGCGGCGATCACGTTCTCGGTCTTGGATTCGGCCGTGATCATGATGAACGGCGTGACGGCGAGGTTGGG
>JAJYAH010000923.1 GCA_021779635.1 Pseudomonadota bacterium
ATCGATGCCAAAACGATCCAGCAGGACGGCTATCATCGCAATGCGACCAGCGTTCATGACGATAGCGATCGGAAAACTCGAGAGCACAACGAGTGCTTTTTTCCAGAACCGGTCCTCCACCAGCATTGAGACCAAGAAGGCGAAACTGACCAAAGGGAACAGGTAACGCAGGCCATTACAGGCCTCCGCCACTTCAAGCCGGGCGGAGGCGAGGATTATGATATTGCCATCCAGCGATGCCGGTACGTGGAGAAGCGAGATCAGGACCATGCCGAGCTTTGAGGACAAAAGCTGCATTTCCGCGGACGTGGAAATGTAGATGGCGACCGGAAGCGGAACCATAAAGAAGAGGTAGATTAGGGGAACTGCCAAGGTTTTCATGGCCTTCGTACCCACCGATGACCAGATAAATCCGATAATGCCCAATATGGCTGCGTAAATTGAAGCGGTATAGCTACCGGTCGCCCAACCCAACAGCATGATTGCAATGGCTAATATCGCAACCATGACCCCCGGCGCTGTCGATCCGCCCAAGCGGGCCGAATTGAACCGGTGAATGAAAATTATCGCGGCCAAGAGAGGAATAAACCATGCATGGCTGTATTCCTGTTGGCTCCAGGCACCAAAAAGAGGATCAAGTGACCGCCAAACGGCCGTGATTGCGCCCGTGCATACAACGAGTGCGAATACGCCACCTAAATTTTGCCAATCCGCACGACGACGATGAACAGCTTCCACGGAAACCCCACGGAGTTGATCGGAATTAATCCTGATTCATGATCGGTCCGAGCGCGGGACCGATCTGGTAGCATCTCTCGCTCCCAACTGCGATTGCCGATGAAAAGGTCCAAAAATCCAGTGATCATCCGAAAAAAGGCGTTTATGCGTTCGACGAAAGGGATGCACTTTCGATGAGATTCTATTTCAGCTTTTTGGTTTGTGCCATTCTTTTGCTGCTGCCGGCGTGTGGAAAGCAACAGCAGGATAATGCCAAAATCGCATCGGCCTCTTTGGCCAATGCGCGAAAGCTCTACGACGCGGGGCAGTTTCAATCAGCGCGCACCGAGGTTGAGGCCTCGATCAAGGCTGAGCCAAAAGTGGGCGACGCACATTTGCTCGCAGGTCAGATCGCGGAAAAGCTGGGTGACCCGAAAACGGCGCTCGATGAGTATGTCGTAGCCGACTCCGAACAGGCACGAGTTGCGGCAGCGGCCTTATTGATTCGGGCCCGCGCGTACAACCTGGCTGAAGAGTGGATCGCCAGATGCCTTGCTAGTCTGCCCAACGACAGAACCATGAGAGCCTATCGGGCTCTGTTAGCGGAACGCGTTGGCGACAGGCGAAAGGCGCGGGCCGACGCGGAAGCCATTTTGGCAGAAGACAAGGGAAACGTCATTGCCAATGCCGTGCTCGCCGAAGAGGCGCTTGCCCGAGACGATCTCGACTATGCCATGAAAATGATCGAGGCCGGGTTGTCGGCAGATCCGTCGGATAAAGCTCTTTTGCAGTTGAAGGCTCAGGTATTTTCAGAACGGGGGCAAACGGAAAGAGCGATCGAGGTTTACAGGACATTGGTAGCAGCCGATCCACTGTCATCCAACTATCGCGCGGCTCTTGCCGAAATGCTTGTGAAAAGTCTGGGAGTTGGGCAAGGCGAGCAAGTTCTTCGCGAGGGAATTGAGGCTGCTCGCGATAGCGTCGACATGCATATGCAACTCGTGTCGTTTCTTGCCCGGCATCGGGACGAGAAAGCAGTGGCAGGTGAACTCCTATCCGCGATCGCAGGCTCGCCAGACTCCACCGCCTATGACATCGCTCTGGCCGGAGTCTATGCGCGCTCCGGCGACGTCGATGCTGCTGCGAAGGCCTTGAACGACGCGATCGCCCGCACGCGATCAGGGCGGCCGCACGATGCGGCGCAACTGGCGCTCGCCCGCCTCCTGCTCGCACATGACGACACCACCGGCACCGGCGCTGTTCTGGATCGCATGCTCAAAGTGAAACCGGCGGATGACGAGGCGCTTGCCGTTCGCGGCCAACTATGGCTGAAAGATCACCACCCGGCAGCAGCCATACAAGATTTCCTATCCATCATCGCCCGCCAACCTACAAATGCTGCAGCGTTTGCGTCGCTGGCGGAAGCGTACCTGGAAAACGACCAGCGCAAGGGGGCCGTTGCCGCGCTAAAACGTGCGTTGAGCGTGATACCATCCGATCTGGCTATTCTTCGTAAGATTGTCGACATTCAAAACAGCTTTGAAGAATATTCCGACGCATGCCGCGTCATCTCGGATTTTTTGGCTCGCAATCCCGCCTCAATGGACGCGCGGATTATGCAGATAAGGCTTGCGATTTCTAATAAGGATTTATCCGCTGCTGACGTCGCGCTTGCCAATCTGCGTCAAATACCAGGCTCTGAGCAACAGGCCGTCGCTCTCGATGCCGAGATCAAAGAGGCGAGGGGCCTCAATTCCGACGCTGCAGTGCTGTATAGGCGACTCATTGTCTGGAACGACAACAGTCAGTTCGATGTTTCGGCCGCTCGATCCTTTGCCCGAACTTCGGTCGCGGCGGGGCAAAGTTCGCAGGGGCTCGAGGTGCTTTCGCAGTTTGCAAAAAACGTCGCGCCTGCCGATCTTGCGGCCTATGATCTCGTCCTTGCTACGTTACATGATAGCCTCGGCGAATCAGACAAAACCCAGGCGCTTGTTGAATCGGCTATTCAGATAGCGCCGGCAGCGCCAGCGCC
>JAJYAH010000924.1 GCA_021779635.1 Pseudomonadota bacterium
GACGTCTTGCGATTGACTGCGTCTCTGGAAAGGGGTTCGGAACATCCGCTCGGAGAAGCGATCGTCAAGGGCGCGGATGCGCGCGGCCTGAAGCTGTCGGAGGCGGAAGGGTTTGCCGCCATTCCCGGCCTTGGGGTCGGCGGCCGGATCGATGGACGCGAGGTGCTGTTCGGCAACGCCAAATTGATGCGCGATCGCGGGATTGCCGTCGACATGCTGCAAAAGGATTGGGAGCAGCTCGCCGAGGACGGCAAGACGCCGATGTATGTGGGTATCGATGGCAAGGCTGCCGGGCTGGTCGCGGTCGCGGACACGGTCAAGCCGGATTCGAAGGCAGCGATCGACGCTCTCAAGGCGCTCGGCATCGAAGTCGTTATGCTGACCGGCGACAATGAGCGCACGGGGCGGGCGATCGCGCGTCAGGTCGGCATCGAGCGGGTGCTCGCCGAGGTTTTGCCCAACGACAAGGCTCACGAGGTCCAGAAACTCCAGCTCGAAGGGAAAGCCGTCGGCATGGTGGGCGACGGCGTCAACGATGCGCCTGCGCTCGCGCAGGCCGATGTCGGTTTCGCGATCGGCACCGGTACTGATGTCGCGATCGAAGCGAGTGACGTCACGCTGATCAAGGGCAGCCTCGTGGGCGTCGTGACGGCGATCGAGATCAGCCGGGCCACCATGCACAACGTACGGCAGAACCTTGTCGGTGCCTTCGGCTACAATTCGCTCGGCATTCCGGTCGCCATGGGCGTGCTCTATCCGTTCATTGGCCTGTTGCTGTCGCCCTTGATCGCAGCTGCCGCCATGGCGTTCAGCTCGCTAACGGTTGTCACCAATGCCAACCGGCTTCGCCTGTTTCAGCCCCGGAGGACTGCATCATGACGCCTGATCGCTGGATCGTTACCGCCACGGGCCTTGCGTTGATCGCCTTCATCGTCTGGTTCTTCTGGCTCAAGCGCTCGACGGGGTTTCGCGCCAGCGAGACCAGCGGTGGGTACCAGGAGGCGATGATCCTGGTGAAGGGCGGGTACACACCGGACACCATCATCGTTCGGAGTGGCCGGCCCGTGCGGTTGAATTTCCGGCGGGAGGAGACGGCGACTTGTTCGGACAAGGTGATTTTTGCCGACTTCCAGAAGAGTGCCGAATTGCCGACGGGTCAGACCGTCGCTGTCGAGTTGCTGCCGAAGTCTCCCGGCGAGTTCGGCTTCGGCTGCCCGATGGGAATGTTCCGCGGCAAGCTTGTCGTGGAATAACTCTAAAGTCCAGTCGGGTGTCCGGGTAGTTGATTTGCGTCAACGGACGCAAGGGTGGTCGGTCTAGGGTTTTATTGTGCCCCGGAGGAGGGCTCCGATGTCGATGCAAGATCACTTTGGACACCAAGAACAGGCGCGGGAAGGCTGGTCCCAGAAATCCAAGGCTGGCCTCGTGCTGGTTGGATTTCTGATCATTGCCTTCGCGCTGCTGTTTACCGAGCACCGGGCGCACGTGCTCGGGGCTCTCATTTGGCTCCCGCTGTTCGCCTGTCTTTTCATGCATATGTTTATGCACGGCGGACACAGCCATGGAGGTCACGGTCAATCCAATGATCAGAGGGGGACGTCATGAGCGATGCGTCACGGATGTATTCTGACTACGGCCTGTGGAGCCTCGTGATCGTCAATTCCGTCGTCTTCATTCTCTTCGCTTACAGCTTTTTCAAGCCGCAAACTCCGCGAGACTGGCGCTCGTTCAGCGCTTTCAGCGCGTTTCTAGTGGCCCTGTTCGCAGAAATGTATGGATTTCCGTTGACGATCTATTTCCTGTCCGGATGGTTGCAGTCCCGATATCCCAATGTCGATTGGTTCTCACATGACTCAGGTCATCTCCTCGAGATGATGTTCGGCTGGAAAACCAATCCGCATTTCGGTCCGTTTCACATCCTGAGCTTCGTGTTCATCGGTGGAGGGTTCGTCTTGATCTCCACCGCATGGAGCGCGCTCTATGCGGCTCAGAAGGCGCGGACCCTCGCCACGACAGGACCTTACAGCTACGTGCGGCATCCGCAATATGTCGGATTCATCCTGGTGATGTTCGGCTTTCTGCTGCAATGGCCGACGATTCTGACGCTTGCGATGTTCCCGGTGCTGGTGGTGATGTACGTCAGGCTGGCACGAACGGAAGAGCACGACGCGAGGAAAGCGTTTGGCGACGCCTACGAGAGTTATGCTGCCGAGGTCCCTGGGTTTTTTCCCAAGCTCAGCCGTATATTCGGTCAAGAACCTCCCGGGAAATATCGCCATCATTAGTCAACGGACTAATGCAGCCTTGTGGGTCCTCGCCATGGTGAGGTGGCTTGGCGAGCCCAAGGTCGCCCAGCACCTGAGCCTGCATGCCGTTCGGAAGCCCCCAAGGCACGACGCTACCCAAGTATTGCGATTCCATCCAGGCCGAGCCAGCCATGCCGACAGACGAGGAAACGAGCGAGCCGCTTGAGGAATTGACCCCGTCCGCGATTCGCGCATTGGCAGACGTTCACGACTCGTTCCGGCAATTCTTATTGCGCAATCTCGGAAGCGCAAGTGATGCCGAAGAGGTGCTACAGCAATTCTATCTCCGCGTAGTCGTCCATGCGTCGCAGCTGCGCAACGAGGAAAGCGTCCTGGCGTGGCTGCGGCGGGTGCTGCGGAGTGCCCTAAGCGATTATCGCCGACGCGCAGCGGCCCGCGGCCGCGCGGAGGCTGACTTCGCCCGTAAAGAGGCGGC
>JAJYAH010000925.1 GCA_021779635.1 Pseudomonadota bacterium
TGCCAAAGCGGCCTGTCGCGCGTGTTTGTCACGGACTGGCGCCCGGCAACGACCGAGACCCGCTACCTTACGATCGACAGCTATCTTGCCGACCTCAATGTCGCGGTTGATGAACTCGGGCCACCGGTCGACCTGATCGGGCTGTGCCAGGGTGGCTGGCTGGCGCTGGTCTATGCGGCGCGGTTTCCGAAAAAAGTGCGGCGGCTGGTTCTGGTCGGCGCTCCCGTCGACATCGCAGCCGCCGAGTCTCAATTGTCGCGTTTCGTTGCCGGTACGCCTTCGCGCATGTTCGACGAATTCGTGCGGTCGGGAGAGGGCATCGTGCATGGCGGGCGAATGCTCGAAATGTGGGGAATGGCGCACGGACCCGGTGAAGCGGAGGCCACGCTGCAAACTCCCGACGATATCGACCCCGCGCGGCGGCGCGAGTTGAACGAGCGCTTTCGTCAATGGTATGTCGAAACGGTCGAGTTGCCCGGCAGCTTCTACCTGCAGGTCGTCAAATGGATTTTCAGGGAAAACCGGATCGCGGAAGGCCGCTTCGTCGCGCTGGGGCAGCGCATCGATCTGGCGAAGCTTGACGCACCGATTTTCCTGCTGGCGGCCAGCCGCGACGAGGTCGTTTCAGTCGATCAGTTGTTCGCGGTGGCGCGTTTGGTCGGCACGCCGGCCGGACAAATCGTGAAGATTACCGAACCTTGCGTCCATCTGGGCCTGTTCCTTGGCGCGAAAGTCCTTGATGGCCCGTGGCGCATCATCGCGCGTTGGCTGGTTCAGGATTTGAGCGAGCCGCGGACCAGGCTCTAACCCGACAAGAGCGGATGCCCCTTGGGTGGGGGGCAGGGGCATCCGGAAGTCGTACGGATGTTCTGGGGGGACGAAAACATCCGCAAAATTATGACAGCACGCTTCAAGGGGCGGCTCTTTGCGCCAGATCAATATCGCCACGATTCCCGAAATCAGCCGGCGCCGCAGTTCCCCGTTTTGACCCGTTCTTCGCGCGAGCCGGGGATCCGCCTCGCATGAAAATCGCGCTAGGCGCCAAGCCGCGGCAGCAGCTTCAGCGCGTTGCCGCGCTCGATCTCCATGATCTGCGCTTCGGTGAAAACGCCCGAGCTCCTCAGCCCCTTCACGTGGTCGATGCCCGTGCGGTAGGGAAAGTCGGTGCCGAACACGATCTGCGAGGTCGGGATAATGGCCGACAGCGCCGACATCGCGGCCTTGTTCGAGGTTTGCGCGGTGTCGTAGTAGAAGCGCGTCAGTTCGGCCAGCGTTCCCTCAGGCACGGTGGCCTTTGCTTTCGGCTCGAGCTGCGGGTGGCGGACAAAGCGCTCGATCAGGAACGGCATGGTGCCGCCGGCATGCGAGAAGATCCAGCGGATGTCGCGGAATTTCTGCGCGTTGCCGGAAAAGATGATGTCGGCGATGGTGCGGGTGGTATCGGTGCCCCATTCGATCATCCCCGGCGGCTGGGTGCGCACCAGGTTGACGCAGCAATCGGCCGTGGCCGGATGGGTGTAGACCACGACCTTGCGCCGGTTGAGTTCTTCCATCACGGGCAGGAAGGCGGGATCGCCGAGCCACTTGTCGTGATAGTTCGTCAACAGGCCGATGCCGTCGAGCTTGAGCGTGTCGAGCGCGTAAGATATCTCCTTCAGGCTGCCGTCGATGTCGGTGAGCGGAAGCATCGCGAAGCCTCCGAAGCGGCCCGGATGGTCGGCGATCAGCTTTGCGGCGTATTCGTTGCACTCGCGCACGAGCTTGCGCGCCGCTTCTCCCGACGTGAAATTGACGCCCGGCTGCGTCACCGAGAGCATCGCAACCGCGATGCCAGCCTCGTCCATGTCGGCGAGCGACTTCTCGGGGGTCCATTTCCGCATCGCTCCATCGCCGAAATTGTTGGCGATGGAGGCCGCGATATAGCTCGGCGGCGACAGGTGATGGTGAACGTCGATACGGTAGGGTTTCGCTTCGGCACCCTGCGCCGCCGCGCTCCGTGAATGGCCCAAGCCGATCGCCGCTACGGCCGCTGCGCCGGTCATTCCGGCCACGAATTGCCGCCGGCTCAGCGCCGCGCCGGCGAGCGAAAGGGTGCAGCCGCATGCGCAACCTCGCGGCGACCAGCGCCGCTTGCCATCGTGTTCGTTCATTGCGTTCCCCCTGTTGGTCCCTTCAGGACTTCTTGTCTTGACCGGGCCGATGAATGTCACAGTCTAGCGATGGACCACCGCTGCAGACAATAGGCCCCGGATCGCCCGCCGGTAATGTCGAAGTCGGTCACGATGGCGGTGTGCTGGAGGATTTTCGCGCGAATCGAAGCGCGCATGGCGCGAGTGAAGCGCATCGGTATCCTGTATTGCGGGAACTCTGCCGTGCGATGACCGATATGCTGCACCGCGATGTCCACAAGGGGCAGAAAGGATGCCCCTTTTTGGCGCAACAAAATGAAACGGACTCGTTGTCCGGGCTTTGCTATGGTGCGGGTGTCAATCGGCTTCACACAGGAGTGGAGTTCATGAACAAGCTCGTTGAAATCCGCCGCCAGGAATATTTTTGCCGGGAGCGCGCGTATCTTGATTCCGAGCGTAGGGTTTTCTGGCTTGCGGAAGCCGAACAGTGGGAGCAGCGCGCGCTTGACGAAATTGCGTTCCATTTCAGGGAATGCAATCCCGGCGCTCCCGGTCAATCACCTACCGTCAACTGAGCGCGGGCGTTTCAGACTTTTGCCATTGCGTTAGATG
>JAJYAH010000002.1 GCA_021779635.1 Pseudomonadota bacterium
AGACGCTGCCCGGCGCGAGCTTCGTCGTCAACGGCGCGGCGCAAGCCCCCGACTCCGCGCTTGTCACCGCTTCGGTGGAAAAGAAATGGCTCAACGGCTGGTCGGCGGCAGCCACCTTCGAGGGCGAGTTTTCCGACGTCACGTCGAGCTACGCCGGCAAGGGCGTGGTGCGCTACACATGGTAACGCCCAAGGCCCGGAATGGTCGACCGGGCGCCTTAAAAATCGGGTTGTGGTGCTAACGCCTGGAACACGCCGAGCACGATGAAGTCTGGTTGGTGGGGGAAGAAGGACTCGAACCTTCGAAGTCATAAGACGGCTGATTTACAGTCAGCTCCCTTTGCCACTCGGGACACTCCCCCGCTCAACAGCATCGGAACCCCTCCGCCGAAATGGCGGCAATAAGGCCATGGATGACGTTAAAACCGGTCGCCGATGGCGAGCTCCCGGTTGGCGCGTTTATGGGGGAAGGGCGATGGCAAAGTCAACCAATGGGGCTGTTAATACGGCTCCTTCAGGCCCGAAATTGCCATTATCCGGAACCCGTGAGACAAGCCTGTGATGAGCGATCGCGATCGAAGACCGCCATTTCAGCGCGGCGGCGGCAAAGGCCCGGACAAGCGCCGCGAATCCGGCCGCCGGACGCCTTGGGGCGACCGCGATCCGGGCTCGGACGGGCCGGTCGTCCTGTATGGCTGGCACACGGTAGCGGCGGCGCTGGCCAATCCGCAGCGCCGGATTCGCAAGCTGTGGCTCTCCGAAAATGCGGCCCGCCGCCTGGCCGACGACCATATCGACACCCGCGTGACCCCGGAAATCGTCCGCCCGAGCCTGATCGACCAGCGGCTCGGTCCGGACGCCGTGCATCAGGGACTGCTGGCCGAGGCCGATCCCCTGCCCTCGCCGGATATCGATACGCTGCCGCTTGAGGGCATCGTGCTGGTGCTCGACCAGATCACCGATCCACACAATGTCGGCGCGATCCTGCGCTCGGCGGCGGCGTTCGCGGTCAAGGCGATCGTCACCACGGCGCGGCACAGCCCCGAAGCGACCGGCGTGCTGGCGAAATCCGCTTCCGGCGCGCTGGAGCTGGTGCCGATCGTGTCGGTGCAAAATCTGGCGCGCGCGCTCACCGAATTGAACGACCAGGGTTTCATGACCGTCGGTCTCGACAGCCAGGGAACTGAGGATCTCGGCGCGGTGAAGCTGCGGCAACCGCTGGCGCTGGTGCTCGGCGCCGAAGGCAAGGGCCTGCGCCAGCTGACGCGCGAGACCTGCAGCGTAGTCGCGCGGCTCGACATGCCCGGCGAGATCAAGAGCCTCAACGTCTCGAACGCCGCGGTGCTGGCGCTTTATATCGGCGCCAGCCGGCTCGGCCTGATGGGCTGAACGGAAAAACGCCCGCTCGCGGGCTGCGAACGGGCGCCGAAATTTTCCCTCAAATATGGCGATCAGTAATAGCGGCGCAGCGTGTGCTCGTGATATCCGTAGAAGCCGTGATGCGCGTGCCAGTGATGGAAGTGCGCATGGCCGTGATAACCGTAGTAATACGGGTGGTGGCGATAGGCGTGCCAGCCGTACACTGTGCCTTCCCGGTAGGTCGGATAGGGCGCGAAGTTGCCGGGACCGGTATAGGTCGGACCCTGATCGGCGTAGTAGTATTGCTGCACCGGATCGGGCAGCCGCTCATAGGCCCAGCCGCCGCAGCCGGTGTAGCAGCCGGAATAAACGGGGGTTGCGACGTAGCTTTGCGCGCACGGGCTGACATAGCCGACATCGTAGCCGCATGCCATCGCGGGCGCACTCGCGGCCATTACCGCGATGGCCGCTAGCAATCCTGAAATCGTCTGACGCATTACTCTCTCCTGTCAATCTGTTTCTTGTTGGTGTGGACTTAGTGGCGAAGGCCTTTCATCAGGGAACCCTTTGCCCTCTTCGCTGCCCCCGGTTTTGCGGCTGGTTGGTTTGCTCCCGCGGCATGCCCATGTTGCCGTTCTGCGGTGCGACGATCACCGGCGGCGGATAAAGCGGCACCTCGGGTTGCGCCAGTGGCGGAGCGGACTGTGCGGACCATGATCGGTCGTAGCTTGGTGCGGGCTTCGGCAGCTTGCGGTTGGCCGGAGGCTCGATTTCAAGACGGCCGTAGCCCGGCACGTGGCCCAAACTGGGATAGTAGTGACCGACGCTGGGCTCGACATCGACATCGACGTAGCGGCCGCCATACACCGTTGGCTGCATATGCACACCCTTGCCGAGGCCGAAGTCGCCTTCGACGACGGCATAGGACGCATCGACGCCGTTGATGATGATAGGCACGCCAGGGCGACCGGGGATCACGAGATCGAAGCCCTCCCCGGCCAGAGCCGGCAGCGCGGTTCCGATCAAAAGTGCCAGTGCAAGTCCAGCGCGCATCGTTTCAAGTCCCGAGTTCTGGCGGCAACCTAACCGAACGTGGGGCGCCAAGGGTTAAAGCCGCGGCCCAAACTTCCGGTAAGCCTAACGCGGAAGCATGGCTGCTCGCTCAATTGCAAAGCATCGCGATATCGAAATGTTAACGTCGCGACGCACGAGCGATCGTGACACAAAACCGTTGCGTAATTCTTCATCGCGCCGGCCGCCAGGACGGTGACGCCGGGCCGCAGGACGCTTTTTGAATCACCGACCGGTGCAGGCTCGCAAATACCGCGTGCGTGCATCCCGTTCGGCGCCGGCTGCGCCATAGTCAGCGCCAAGGCACCACTCGTAATGAACCGGAAAATCCGCTGACCAGCGGGCGCCCTGCAGGCCACCTCCGCAGCGAGGGTTGGATAATGCTCCGCGCACCTGGTTGAGGGCGGCCTGGGCGTAATGTCGGCAGAAGCCCGGATCCGCGGCGTTAGCGGCGGTCAGTCCGGACATCAGAAATGCTGATAAGAAACACGCAGCAATTACCGGCAGCCTGTTCGCCATGTCGCTTCCCCCTGGAACACCGTGATTCCCCGGCCAAAATGTAACATCGTCGACAGCGGCCACCAAGCACGGCAGGCATCCCCGGCGGGGCGCCGATTTTCCCTCCCCCTCGGACTCCGTTCTGCATCTGCGAGAGGGTTTCGCACTGCACCCTGAAGGCGCGTTGGTCTCCCAGTCTTTTTCTTTGTGTGCGGCAACGGCGGTCCCGGCGACGATCTCGCGGCCGGTAATTGTTTCCGAATTGTGAAACCGGTCCCGATCACCGACAAAAGAGCGTCGCATGCGCCGTCGCCGGGAGCGTCGTATGCGGCCAAACGAGACGGACGCTCTCAGATGCGCCAACACGATTGCGCATCAGTGTGGACAGCTCTGCCCCGCACGCATGATACCGCGTGCGCCGCAAGATGGACGCAGGGCGCGGCGATGCTATAAGTTGTCCACGGGCCCCTGAGCGCGGTACGGACGCGCATCGCAGACTAATCCCCAGCACAACGCCGCACACATCCTTCCTAGGTGCGGCACGTTCGTCCTTGCCACACAGATGCTCGTGTACGCTTTTTTCAAGCCCGATAAATACGGGCGCAAAGGAGGAAACATGGACAGACGCGCATTTCTGGCAACTTCCGCCGCAGCCGGTGCAATGCTGGCAACAGCGAAAGGTGCAATCGCCGAAACCGAAGGTCCCGCCGGCAACACCAGCGTCCCGCTGCATCCGACCGGCGAAGGCCGGCTTCCGCTCGGGCCGTTGCCCAACACCCGCTATCCGGACGAGCACATCGAAGTCATCGATAAAAAGCGTTTCAAGGGCAGCCCCGGCACTGGCGCGGTCGAGCGGGTCGCGACCGGCTTTCGCTGGGCCGAAGGTCCGGCCTATTTCGCGGCAGGCCGCTATCTGATCTTCAGCGACATTCCGAACAACCGGATGATGCGCCTGCTCGAGGACGACAATCACCTCAGCGTCTTCCGCACGCCTTCGTACAACTCCAACGGCAACACCGTCGATCGGGAAGGCCGGCTGGTTAGTTGCGAACATGGCGGTCGGCGCGTGGTGCGCACCGAACATGACGGCACCATTACCGTGGTTGCCGATCGCTACAACGGCAAGCGGATCAATTCGCCCAACGACGTCGTAGTCGCTTCCAACGGATCGATCTGGTTCACCGATCCGACCTATGGCAGCGGCGGCAACTATGAAGGGCTGAAGGCCGAACCCGAACAGGACAAGCACGGCGTCTATCGCGTCGATCCGCAGAGCGGCGCCGTCACAATGGTGGTCGACGATTTCGTGCAACCAAATGGTCTCTGCTTCTCGCCGGACGAAAAGAAACTGTACATCATCGACAGCGGCATCACCCATGGCGGTCCCGCCCACATCCGCTCGTTCGACGTCGATATCGCCACCGGCAAGGCGACCAACAGCAAGGTGTTCGCCGAGGGCTTTGCTCCCGGACTGACCGATGGTGTCCGCTGCGACGTTGAGGGCAACGTCTGGTGCAGCATGGGTTGGGCCGATCCGAAGGAAGACGGCGTTCGCTGCTATCACTCCGGCGGCGATCTGCTCGGCAAGATCCATTTGCCGGAAACCTGCGCCAACCTGACCTTCGGTGGAATGATGCGCAACCGATTGTACATGTGCGGGAGCACCTCGATCTACGCATGCTATGTCAGCACTCAGGGTGCATTGAGGCCCTGATCCAGACCAACCGCGACGGCCCCGGCGCACGCGCCGGGGCCGTTTGTTTTGGGCGCATCTCACAACAATCCCGCACCGGCACAGCGATCGGTGCGCGTTGACGCATGAAATCGCTTCATGGTTCGGTAGGCTCATCGGATAAGGAATTAAGGAGAAACGACGAAGAAGTAGGCAGGTTTGATCGCGCTCATTGCGCTGGGGTTGACATTTTCGGCCGCCGCGCAGGCGCAGACCACCAGGCGAACCGAACTGACCAAGGGCGATTTGACCGGAACGAACATGGAAATCGTGGTCGAAACCATTGAAGCGGCTCCGGGCACTTCGGCGATCCTGCACACCCATGCCGGCGAAGAAGCCGTTTACGTCCTCAGCGGCGCCACCGCCGTCACGCCTGACGGCAAGCCGATCGTATTCGAGGCTGGCACTGCCAAGATCAATGTTCGTGACGTTCCGCACGGCGCATTCACGGTTACCGGCGACAAAACCCTCAAGCTTCTCACCGTCCATATCGTCGACAAGGGGAAGCCATTGTATATTCCGGCGAAACCCTAGCGGCCGATCGGGAAAGCCGCCGGGACCATCGGGCCAAAAGGGCATATCGATCGGGTCAATTGAGCGCCAAGGTTGCCAAAACGTTCGTCGATTGATAACGACAGCGCGTTGAAACTTCGATCAAACGCCGGTTTAGCTCAGCGGTAGAGCAGCGGTTTTGTAAACCGAAGGTCGGGAGTTCAATCCTCTCAACCGGCACCAGCAATTTGGCGGACATCTCACGGCGGTAGGGTTGCCTCAGCCAAAAAGGCCGGCATTCCAGAGAACGAGATTTTTCCGACCGCCTTTCCCGATCCCGTGCGATTTATGGCTGCCACCATTGGCGAAACAAATGACGACGCTCCATGATGAGGCCGCTGCATGTTGAAGCAGTTCGGTCACGAGGTCTGGATCGCGGATGGACCCGACGTCGTCATATTCGGATTTCATTATCCACGCGGATGGCCGTGATTAGGTTGTCAGACGGGTGTCTCTTCGTCTGGTCGCCGATACAGCTCACCGATATTCTGCGGGCTGAGGTGGATAGCCTCGGGTCAAGTGCAGCACATTATTGCTCCCAATTCACTTCACCACCTGTTTCTTCTGGAGTGGAAGAGCGCCTATCCGGGAGCCAAGGTCTACGCCCCGCCAGGATTGCGAAAGAAGCGCAAGGACATTGTCTTCGATGCCGATCTCGGAGATGCGCCAAGCCCGGATTGGGCCGGCGAGATCGATCAGGTCCTCATGCAGGGCAATCTTATCACGACGGAGCTGGTATTCTTCCATGGCAGCAGCGGCGCCGTTCTCTTTACCGATCTGATCCAGCAGCTTCCCGTGAGCTTGTTCCCCGGCTAGAGAGCGCTGGTGGCGAAACTGAACCTTATGGTGGGCCCCGAACCGTCGGTGCCGCGCAAGTTTCGTGTCGCCTTCGCCAACCGCCGCGCCGGGCGTGACTCTCTGCAACGCATTTTCGCATGGCCCACCGCGAAGGTGCTGATGGCCCACGGCACACACCTGTCGAAACGGATGCCCAAGCCTGCGCCGAGCGTTTGGATGGCTGGCCGCATGATTGCGCTGGTTCGGCGTCGCAAGAAGCAACGCGAATTGGAGAGGTCCTCGCCTCGACATGCTCGAGTAGCGCGTCTCCAACGGACGGAGTTTTCGCTGAACCTTGGCATTGGTCTTGCATCGACACTCTCCGAAGGCAGCCTTGCGTTTTCAAGGGTGCCCTGAGCTGGCAGCGCGAGTGGTCAGCTTTCCGGATACCGGGGCCCGGTCGACCGGGAGCGTATTTCGAGCGGGTGGAGTCGGTTTGAGTTTTCTGCCGCCGTAGGAGCTGAAAGGAAATAGATGGCTACGTGGACAAGATCCTGCGCCGCCTTTGCCGTCACCTTGCTGGCCTTTCAGCCGGCGCATGCTCGCGATCCTGACGGACGCTTTGCAAACTCGCCGCTCAAGCCATGGTTTGAAAGGCTTTCGAGCGGCAAGGGTCCGTGTTGCTCCGATGCTGACGGCAGTGTCGTGCTGGACACGGATTGGGAGACCAAGGACGGTCACTATCGCGTTCGCATTAAGAACAAATGGTGGGACGTGCCCGCCGAGGCAGTGATCACTGAACCGAACAGGTTTGGTAGAACGATGGTTTGGCCTGTTTATTACTGGAACAGGGATGCTCTTGATCGCGTAGAGATTCGATGCTTCATGCCGGGCGCCATGACCTGACAACTCCAGTTGCCCGGATTTCAGTCCCCGCATTTGCTCACTTAGCTGATCCTTGCGCCGCGCGTGACTCCTGGAACGCATTTTCGCGTGCCCCGCAAAGAAGGTGTCGATGGCTCATGGCACATACAGCTATTTGCCTACCAGGCATACCGAACGGTGCCCTTCCCGGCATAGCTGCGCGTGACGTCGGAAAACTCGCCCTCGAAGGTGGCCGCGAGCGGGAGAACGCGTTGGTATCGAAGCGTCAGGCCGCCATATACCAACGGGATGCCGCCATTGCTGTTGAAGTAGTTGATCAGCGCGTTGCCGACATTGGACTGGTTGCGGCCAAGGCCGCTGGTCGGCGGCGCGATGAACAGCAGCGCCAGATCGAGATAGGCATGGCCGGCGTCGTAGCTCAGGCTGGTCTTGAAGCCCGACGGCAGATTGGTGTTGACCGTGGCGCCAAAGGTGCCGCCCACGCTCACTGCGGTCAGGATCGTGTACTGTTTGGCGACATAGCTGCCACTGGCATAGGCCGCCTTGACCGTCGCACCGCCCAGCGTCGCGGTGCCCTTTACATCGGCGAACGACGAGGTCGATGGATTGATCTGAAGCAGATAGATCGCGCCCGAGGCGAGCGCGAGGCTGCCGTTGACGGTGGCCGACGATCCCGGCGCACCACTGCCCGGTGCCAAGGTGCCGCCGCTGCCGACCGAGAGGTTGGCGAGCGAGCCGTTGCCGGTCAGCGTGCCGCCGCTGACGGTCGTTGCGCCGACGATAGAGCCGGTGTTGTCGGTCACGCCTGCGGTTTTGACGAGACCGCCGCTCAGCGTTCCCGCATTGTTGGTCTTGCCGCTGCTGGTCAAGAGACCCGACACGGTTGCGCCGGCACTGTTGTTGAAGATGCCGGCGTTGCTGACCGTTCCGGTCCAGGTCAGTTGGTTGGTGATGGTTCCGGTGTTGGAAACGATATTGCCGGTCCATGTCCCGCTGTTGGTGATGCTGCCGGTGCTGGTCGCGACATTGGCGGCATAAGTGCCGCCATTGCTGACGGTACCGGCATTGTTGGGATCATCGCTCACGCTGCCGCCGATGGCGACCGTGATGGTGCCGCCGGCACTGTTGGTGATGCCGCCGACGGTGGCGATAAGCTGCCCGCCGCTCGCGACGGTGATCGCGCCGCTGTTGGTGAGCGATCCCTGCAGCGTCTACGTTCCGGTGGCACCAACCGCCAGGGTCGCGCCATTGGCATTGCCGAAGGTCGAATCGCTGGTCACGGCGCCGCCGACATTGAACGTGCCGCCGGCGTTGTTGGGTTAACCCGCCGAAACAAAACGGCGATGGAAAGCCGCGCGACAAGGTTCGGCTCGAATCTGGGTGAGCTTGACGCCGCGGGAAATGCGGCCCGGTCTGCCGGTAGCCGGAAGCATCGATCGGCATTAGTAACGCCGGGGTTGCGCCGGCGCCGCCGATCGGTCAAAGCGATCCGCTCGCAGGCGCATATCTATTCAATATGCGCCTGCGAGCGACAGCGTTGTTCGGCCCTTAGATCGCCAGTTGCTTTCCGATCGGCAGCGACCGGATACGCTTGCCGGTGGCGGCGAAGATCGCGTTGATCAGCGCCGGGGCAAATGGCGGCACGCCGGGTTCGCCGACACCGCTGGGCGGCTTGTCAGCGGGCGCCGGCATGATGTGGACGTTGGTGACGAGCGGCGATTCATCGATACGGACGACAGGGAAATCGTCGAAATTGCCCTGCACCACCCTGCCGTTCTTGAAGCTGATCTCGCCGTGCTTGGCGAGGCTCAGCCCCATGATCGCCGCGCCCTCGATCTGCGACTGGATCCGCTCGGGATTGACGAACGTTCCGCAATCGATCGCGGTATCGACGCGTTCAACGGCAAGCTCACCCTTGTCGCTGACCGATACTTCGACAATGGTCGCAACGTAACTGACGAAGCTGCGGTGCGCGGCGATGCCGAGCCCGTGCCCCTTCGGCACCTTGCGACCCCATTCACCCTTGTCCGCCACCAGTTCGACGACGCCGCGCAAACGGCCGGCGTCGATCGGATAGCTTTCCAGCGGCTCGCCGTAGTTCCAGAATTCCTTCACTGAATCGTTGAGCGTGACGATGCGCGGCTCACCGATCAGTTCCAGAAGCATGTCTTTGGGATCGCGCCCCGTGGCCTGCGCGATTTCCGCGACCATCGATTGCACCGCGAAGCCGTGCGGAATGTTGGAAACCGAACGGAACCAGCCGATGCGGGTATGCGCCGCAACTTCCGGATTCTCGCAGCGAATGTTGGCGATCTGGAACGGCAGATCCACGAATCCCATGCCGAGTTCGATGGGAAATTCGTGCACGGATTTTGGCACGAAGGTTGAAAGAATGGTCGGTGCCGCACTGCGGTGCCGCCACGCGATCACTTTGCCGTTCTTGTCGAGGCCGGCTTCGATTCGCTCCGCCGAAACGGTGTGAAGGAAGTCGTGGCGTAGATCGTCCTCACGCGTCCACTGCACCCTGACCGGAGCGCCGACCGCGCGCGAGAGCAATGCCGCCTCCAGTGCGAAGTCGCATTTCGACTTGCGGCCGAAGCCGCCGCCCAGCAACGTGACGTTGACGGTGACGTTCTCGACCGGGATGTCGAGCGTCTTCGCCAGATCATCACGGGTGCCGCCGGGGCTTTGCACGGGAGCCCAGACCTCGACCTTGCCGTCCGCGAAGTTGGCTGTCGCCACCGGCGGCTCCATGCTCGCGTGGGCCAGATGCGGCAAATAATATTCGCCGGTGATGACCTTGTCGGCGCTCTTCAACGCAGCTTCGACATCGCCATCGTTGCGGACGACGGCCCCAGGCTTGCGCGCCGCTTCCTCCAGTTCGGCGCGATAGGCCTTGGAGTCGTAGCTCGCATTGGCCCCGTCGTCCCACACGATCTTCAGGGCATCGCGTCCCTTGATCGCCGCGCCGGTATTGCGGGCGATCACAGCGACACCGCCGAGCGGCTGGAATTTCGAAGGCCAGGGCCAGCCTTGCGCCTCCATCACCTTCTCGACTCCAGACACTTTCAAGGCATCCGCCGCGTCGAACGACACCACCTTGCCGCCGACGACCGGAGGACGGGCAATGACGGCGTATTTCATGCCCGGCAAACGAACATCGGCGCCGTATTCCGCCTTCCCCGTCGTGATGTCATGGAGATCGACGATGCTGACCGCGCCTTTGCCGATATAGCGGAAGTCCTTTGGGTCTTTCAGTTTCAGGGTATCGATGGCCGGGACCGGTTGGGCCGCGGCGTCCGAAGCCAACTCGCCAAAGCCGAGATGGCGTCCACTGGAAGCATGGACCACCTCATGATTGACCGCCTTCACCTCGGAAACCGGTACGCCCCATCGCTTGGCTGCCGCGGCTTCCAGCATGCTGCGCGCCGACGCGCCGATCTGGCGCATTGGTATCAGATAGTGCCGCGTGCTGCGTGAACCGTCGGTATCCTGGTTTCCGAATTTGGCTTCGTCGCCATGGGCCTGCTTGACATGAACCCGCGACCAATCGGCTTCCATCTCGTCGGCGACGACCATGGGAAGGCTGGTGCGGATGCCGGTGCCCATTTCGGAACGATGGGCCACGATGGTCACCGTTCCGTCGGAAGCGATGGCCACGAACACGCGCGGATCCACCACCGTGCCGTGCGGCATCTTGCCGGCACCTGTTGCATAGGCCGCCATGGCCTGGCGTGACATGACGGGCGCGGCGAGCACGAGACCGCCGACAATGCCAAGGCCCTTCAACACGCCGCGACGCGAGACGTTCTCGACCTTGATGCTGTTGATCTTGCTGGGGTTTGCGATGAAATTCATGATCACACCCCCGTCGATGCGAGTTGCACGGCGGCTTCGATTCGCTGATAGCAGCCGCAGCGGCAGATATTGCCCGCCATGGCTTCGCGAATCTGGGCATGTGTCGGTTTCGGATTTTCGTGCAGCAGTGCGGCGGCCTGCATGATCTGCCCGGATTGACAGAAGCCGCATTGCGGTACGTTGGCCTGACGCCAGGCCTTTTGCACGACATGGTCGCCGGTCGGATGCAAACCTTCGATCGTCGTGACTTCCCGTCCCGCGGCATCGGAAACCGCCGTGATGCAGGACCGCACAGCCTGCCCATCGATCATGACTGTGCAGGCGCCGCACAGCGCCTGACCGCAGCCAAACTTGGCGCCGGTCAATCCAACTTCGTCACGCAGGAACCAGAGGAGCGAAAGCGCCGGATCGCCGTCCCAGCTTTGTTCTTTTCCGTTTATCTTCACTTTAATCATGATGTTCCTCGCTCTTTTAAGCTGCGACCCGGCTTCGGCGAGAGCGAGAACATGTTTCCCAGCCGCCCGACGCCATCGTCCGGATCTTGTGGAGATCGACCCATCCGGCAAAGGAAGCCGGAAGAGGCCTGGATCTTGATTTTTGAAGAGACCTCCTTCTGGAGGACACCTCCTTGTGGAAGTGAGCCTTGTTCTGGAAGCGACTTGAACGCCTGAAAATGACCTGAGTTTTTATAACATAACCTGGCCACTCCTTCCGAGCGGCCAGGCTACTCTTGCATTGCGATTACTTCTTGACGGCGAAAACCCAAACCACGCCGCCTTGGGGCACGTTACTCTCGATACCGATATGGTTGCCCGCCAGCGCGTCCTGGATGCGTTGTGCGTCAACGCCCCAGCCCGACTGAATGGCGATATATTCGGTGCCGTCGACTTCGTAGGCCATCGGCATGCCCATGATGCCGGAGTTGGTCTTTTGCTCCCACAGGACTTCGCCCGTCTTCGCATCGAAGGCCCGGAACATCCGGTCGTTGGTGCCTCCGGCGAAGACGAGATCGCCTGCGGTCGCGGTCACCGACCCGAACAGCTGCGATTTGGCGAAATTATGCGACCAGGCCTTCTTTCCGGTCGCCGGATCCCACGCCTGCAGCTCGCCATAGTGATCGGAGCCCGGAACAACCGTCAGACCGATATCTTCGGGCTTGGTCCCGAGCCAAAGCTGGCCTGGCACCAATGGCACCTTCTCGCCGGTAAAGCCGCCGCAGAAATTCTCGTTGGCGGGAACGTAGACCAGTCCGGTTTTCTGGCTATAGGACGCCGACGGCCAATCCTTGCCGCCCCACAAGGAGGGGCAGAACTCAACCCGCTTGCCGACCGACGGTTTATGCTCGACGTCGACGATCGGCCTGCCGGTCTCGGCCTCGATGCCCTTCCAGACATTGGTTTTGACGTACGGCCAGCCGGCCACATAGTTGATGCTGTCCGGCTTACGTTCGAGTATCCAGAAGATCGCGTCGCGGCCGGGATGGATGAGGCTCTTGAACGTGCGGCCATCCCTCTTCAGATCGACCAGCATCGGCGCATCCACCTCGTCCCAATCCCATGAATCGTTTTGATGGTACTGGTGGAACGCCTTGATCTTGCCGCTGTCGGGATCGAGCCCGAGTACGGAGCTGGTATAGAGATTGTCACCGGGATGAGCTCCACCCGGCCACGGTGCGGCGTTACCGACGCCCCAATAGACGGTCTTGGTGTCCTTGTCGTAGGTACCGGTCATCCAGGCGGATCCGCCGCCCGTTTTCCAGTCATCGCCAGTCCACGTGTCATGGCCGGGCTCGCCCTCGCCCGGGATGGTGAAGGTCCGCCACAATTCCTTGCCGCTATTGGCGTCGAACGCGACGACGTAGCCGCGCACGCCGAGTTCACCGCCGGAACCGCCAACGATAACTTTTCCGTCCACTACCAATGGCATCAGAGTCATGTACTGACCCTTCTTGTAGTCTTGGACCTTCGTGTCCCAGACCACTTTGCCGGTTTTGGCGTCGAGCGCGACGACGTGATCGTCGGTCGTGGCGAGATAAAGCTTGTCCTGCCACAATCCCACGCCGCGGCTGGTCGGATGCAATTGAAAGAGATCTTCAGGAAGCTGGCGCTTGTATCGCCAATACTCCTCGCCGGTTTTGGCGTTGAGGGCGATCACCTGCCCCATCGGGGTCGCGACGAACATCACGCCATTGTTGACGATCGGCGGAGCCTCGTGGCCCTCGATGACACCGGTCGAGAACGTCCATACCGGCGTCAGGTTTTTTACGTTCGACGTGTTGATCTGGTCGAGCGGGCTGTATCCCTGACCATCATAGGTCCGGCGATACAGCATCCAATTGCCCGGTTCGGGATTATTGAGACGATCGGCAGTCACCGGGCTGTAATTTTCGATCGGCCCGGCGACGGCGGCGATTGAGATCAGGAATGTGGACCCGACCAAACTCGACAATAGCCATTGCTTCATGGTCATAGATGCTACCTCCCTGTTTGTTTCTCTTCGATTTTATATTTTGCAATCTTATATTTTATAATTGGGCGGAAACCGATGCGGCGGCGTGTCGCCATTACCCTGCTTGCTGGGCACCTACCTTTCCAATGAATGGTGCGGCCACGGTGAGCGAGCCGTCGGCTATCGCCAGCGGAAGCGCCGCAAGACGCCGGGGCGCGGGTCCAAACACGACCTCCGCACCTTGCCGGGGATCATATTCGGAATTGTGACAAGGGCATTTGAAGACGTCCTTGTCGCCCTCTTCCTCTTTCGCCCAGCCCGTGACCGGACATCCGGCGTGGGCACAGATCGCTGAATAGGCGACGATACCGTCGGCCGCGTGCGAACGCGTCTCATCATCCAGTTCGGCCGGATCCAGCCTGACGACCAGCACCTCGTTCAGCCGCGAGCCATTGCGGATCACCGAGGTCTTGGGATCCTTCGGCCAGGCGTGCACTGGCGGTCCGCCGAGTTTGAGGTCCTGCGGTTTGATGACTTGCCCCTCCTGGTCTCCCTCGGAGACAACAAGAAGGTCGGCCTTTTGCGGACGCTCGTCGCTGCCGGGCTGTTCCTCGTCCGCCGCCGCGCCAGATTTGCTCGCTGCGATGCACACGCCGGCGGCCAGAGCCGTCAAGATCAGCGTGCGTCGCGTGTGATCTGAAGGCGATGACATGTCCGTCTCCAGATTCGTATCCATGCTTTCAACGGAAATGGTCGCGTTGTGATCGGATTCAGACATGGAGTGAACTGACATGCAGTAAACCGACATGAAGTAAACTGAATGCTGGAACTCGGCCAAAAAAAGGCGACCAACAACTCTGTCGTTCCTGAATCATGTGCCTCCCACCGTTTTTTTCTTTCGTGATCTCGATGAGAGTTCGCGTCTCCGAAGATCATCGTGCGTGATCTGACCACAACTGCAGAAAACGCGCCATAACATTTCGCAGACCAGTTCAGACAATCTTCCATCAAATTGGTGCGGTGCGTTAAAGCAATGCTGCGATCGCATCGCGTGAGGCGATTGTTCGAATCTCGACTCAAGATTACCTAAATATGGCCGGGCCGTTGAGCGCGCTATCAGGCCCGCACGTTCGATGCTGCCTGATTGAGCCTTGCCGATTAAAACTGCGCGATCTTCTCCAGCACCGGCAGCAGGTGCTTCAAGAATTCCGTCGGGTTCTCGCTCATCGGAAAATGTCCGAGGCCCTTCATGATGGTCACCTCGCTGCCGGGGATGCTCCTGGCAACGCCGAGCGTTTCCTCCGGCGTGCAGGAATAGTCGTATTCGCCGGAGAGCAGAAACAGCGGGCAGCGGCGGGTGTCGATCTGCGCCACGCGGTCCCTGATGTCGCCGTCGAGCTGGTAGAAATGCAGATCGCCTTTGAAGACACCGGGGCCACCCTGCATGTAGTGCCACAGCGTCTCCCAGCGCCCGTCGTCGGGCGCATCCGGCCCGACCAATCCGGAGACTATGGCGGCGCAGACCTCGCCGCCATGGACGTCGGGACGGTGCAGGAAATTCAGGTCGTAATAGGGATCGACATGCGCGCCGGCCTGCAGGCCGATAATGGCGCGGAACGCTTCCGGGTGTTCGAGCGCCAAATGAAGCGCAATACGTCCGCCGATCGAGCATCCGATCAGGATCGGCCGGTCGAGCTCCAGCGCCGTCATGATCTCGAGGATCATGGTGGTGTATTGCGCCGAGGTCAGTTGATATTCCTCGTTGTGCGAACCGGACGGCGGCGACGACTTGCCGTGCCAGGGCATGTCGAAGGCGATGACGCGGTGCCGCGACGTAATCCGCGCATCGTTCATCAGCGCGCGGTATTGCCGCCCGTCGGAGCCGGCAGTGTGCAGGCACAGCAACGGCGTGCCCTCGCCGGCTTGCTCCAGATAAATGCGATGCTTGCGCCCGAACAGCTCGAGTTGCATGTAGCGGCCGACGATCGGCTCGAATGCCGCGGTCATGCCGCCGCTCCCGCAGCGCGCAGCTTGGCCAGCGCTTCCTTGAAGTAGCGCAGGTTGGCCATGAATATCTGAAGATTGCCTTCTGCCTTGAGGACGCGCCGCTTGATCAGCGCCATCAGATCATGCGAGCCGGGCGGCGGCCGGCTGCTCCAGAATTTTTTCCACTCCGCTTCCGGCGCGCGCAGCGCAAACGATGACGACGGCATGACTAAGGGGCCTGACGTAACCGAAACAATCCGGCCTTCGAAGATCGCGATCAGCCAGGCGGTCTGGCCGACCTCCAAAAGGAAGGTCGTCGTGAGAAACCGCCCACGCCTGACCAGCACCTCATCGCCATTGACCAGTTGTTTCAGCGCCTCGACCATCCCGCTCCCCCTGCCTGGTCCGGCGGCCATCGCCGCGGGCGCCATTATTATTTTGCATGATGGATGGAACGGGTCCGGCGTCAATCGGCCAGGGCGTTTTCCAGCGAAGGTCTGCCCCGCACTTGATGCGGGGTAGACACCGGTTCGCGTGAAGCAAACGCGTCAAATAAAGAAGTAGAGCCGCCCGTTCCGATGCAATCGGAACGGAAAAGGCTCTACAGCCAGGCGCATACCAGCAGCAGATTGGCCGCGCTGGCTGCCAGCAGCGCGACGGTCAGTCCGAAATGCAGGCGTTCGCAGGAGGTCTGGCGGATCGTGCTCATGGGTAAAAGCATCGGGCGATTCTAGCCCGCGAGTCCCAGGCGATATTTTTGCCGGGATTCAGGACTCGTTTACGACTCAGGGACTCGCCCCCCATTGCCTTCAGCCTGGTGGCCCGGATTCCGTCTGCCGCCGGCCCGGCCGGAGTGAAACCCTGACCCATTCTGGGCGTTAGGGTGGAATTGGGGAACTATCCAATGCCCTATGCGCTGTTCTGCAACGAAGCCAAGCTGAGCAAGGCCTATCCGACGGAAGCGGACGTCTGGAAGCTTGCCCGGCAAAGCGGCCTGGTGGTCGATGCGGCATCGGAAGAAGAAGACGCTTCGTCGCGGCCGGTGCTCGACAATGATTATGAAATCAAGCCCTGCCAGCCGGACCCGCAGGAAGATCCCTCTCAGAATCAGGCCGACGCCGAGCGCGAGGCCCAGCTGGATTTTCAGCCGCACCCGCGGAGCGGCCCTGCCATCCATTCGCGGTAGACCCGGCCGATCCCCATAAAGCGCGATAGGGCCAAGCCTCAGGGCGTTGCCACCGCCAAAGACGCCTGCTCGGTGGCAAGCGTCACGCAGGCCTTCCTGCGATGCAGACCCCTGATCGCGCCGGTGACCTTGAGCACCTGCCCGGACGGACATGAAGCGTCCTGAACGAAGGCGATCTCATAGGGTGAAAGCACAAGCGGTTCGGATTTCAGCACTGTCTGGGCAAAACACGGCAGGGCAACCGCTGAAAAAAACAGCCCTAACGCCAAAGCACGCATGTTCGTTGTCTTTGTTGTCCACCAACCGGCATCACCACAATAGCCGATCTCGCGCGGAAGTTCCGTGCACCGCAAAAATTATTTTTTGGCAGAGCAAAAGAGGTTGGATCGAGCCCAACAAAAAGGCCGGCGTGAAGCCGGCCTTGTCGGGTAGCAAAGGAACCAGCGGTTTGGCGGTCAGTCTTTGGCGACGACCGGGCCGCCCCAGCCGAAGCGGTAATTCAGGCCGGCCTTGACGGTATGCTCGTCGCCGTTGAACCGGGTGCCGATGATCTCGGCAGGGCCGCCGGTGAAGGTGGTGCTGCCGAAGTTGTAGTACTGGTATTCCAGTTTGGCGGACCAGTTCGGGGCGAACATGTATTCGAGACCGGCGCCAATGGTGTAGCCGTCCCTGTGGCCTCCATCGACGGTAAAGGGCTGCGCCACGCCGGCAAGGCTGACGCCGATATTTGGGTTGTCACGCCAGGCGTAACCGCCCTTGGCGTACAACAGTGTCGGACCCCAGGCATAACCCAACCGGCCGGTAACCGAACCGATCTGGTTGGTGTCCGCGGTCACCAGTGTGCCGGCCGGGAAGGTCACGCCATCGTTATTGTTGTTGCTCAGCCAGTCGTACTGGGCTTCAGCACCGATCACCCAGTTATTTGCGAACTGATAGTCGGCGCCGCCCTGAACGCCGCCCATGAAGCGGCCGCCGCTTCCCTCGAGACTGTTTCCGCCAGCGAACGCGCCGCCGATGTTGCCGCCGATGTAGAAGCCGGTCCAGTTGTAGACCGCCTGCGGCGCCGTATAGGCGGGAGCCTTGGTATAGGTGCGCGCAGGCAAGTCAGCCGCAGCAGCAGGCGCCGCGAACGCGATAATAGCGGCAGTGCCGAGCAAAAATCTCTTCATGGTTATTCCCCGTTAGTGTCGTCGTGACCCTTATCAAACAACGTGGCCGCAATTTGGTTGCTTCACGGCAGCGCTTGAGCATCGATGGTTTCTAACTGTAACAGCGAAGCAACAACGCCATATTGTTCCCTCGCTACTCCATTTCTTTCGATATTTTTGACGATAAATGGCGAGCTTGCAGCGCTACGGCCATAATGTGAGTCATCCGGGTTCCCGTTCCGGTTCAAGGCTCGCTGAAAAGTGATCGGAGTTCCCGCGCGGCCTCGACGCTCCCCGAGGATCGGCAGCCGCGTCGTTGCAAAAACGCGCTGGTCTAGCGCGTCATCTTTTCCAGTTCCGGGAATGGCACATAGGTCACGCCGGCGCAGATTTCGCCGACGTCCTCGACCACATGGTCCAGCCGGCCGTCGACATAGACAATGGCGCGTTCGCCCG
Source organism: Pseudomonadota bacterium (assembly GCA_021779635.1). The sequence continues at coordinate 17,956 of JAJYAH010000002.1, forward strand.
ACCCGCCATAGCTGCCGTCGGATTCGCGCGGGGTAAAGCGCAGGCAGCTGACATAACGCTGCCGCCCGCCGACGGTGCGCTCTACCGGTTCGGCCATCATCGCGTCATGCACGCCGACGGGATTGTTGAGGTAGGTTTTCATGAACGCCAGCAATTGCGGGCGGTAGTTGATTGGAAGCGGCTGGTTGGTGCCGTTGCGATCGGAGGTATAGCTGATGCTTCTGCCGTCATCGCTGCCCGCGCAGGCCGCGAGCGCGATCGGCAGCAACATCATCATCGCTGCGCGCTTTGCTGGTATCCCCAAATGCAACCCGTCTTCAAAGTTCGATGCCCCGGGGCGGTTCTAGCCCTTTCGCTTATCAAAGGGAATCCGCATTTGCCGTCGGCGCCCGCGCCAATGTCCGAAATGCGGCACCGGCCCGGCGCCATTGGGAAGCAATGGCACACGGGCCGGGTCTGATATCCGCAAGGGAGCGGCTGGATCGGCACTCCCTCGCGGATCCGTTTCAGCCGCGCTTGGTGGCAGGCGTCGCGTGCTTGATCGTGACCTTCGAGAACTGATGCTTCTTGAGCGCGCCGATCCGCTTGTGGGCATGATGATGGCGTAAATGTTTATGGTGGTGGCGGCTCATTTTGGCGTTGGCGTTCAGCACGCTGTGCTTGACCTGCGCAGCCTTGATCGCCGGTGCATGCGATGTCCCGGCCGCCATCGCAGGCGCGGCGAGAACGGACACGGCAAGCAGCGCTGCGGAAATTGTCTTGAACATGATGGTTTCCTCTTTCGACGGGATCACGAGTTGGCCGGTCGGATGGCCGGGTTCGTCGATCATGCGTGCGACCTTATGGGTGACGCGCTGAACCCTTGCTGAAGCGCTCCGACGGACTTCGTTCATCTGGATGACATATTGGTCATCTTCCGGTCCGCGGTCGGAGCCGCGAGCCCGCCAAAAATCCGACAATCGGGGCGATTGCCGGGGAATGTTCGTTGTGGCGGGTGTTCACATCAGCGGGCGCCGGTGTAGGATGGCGCTCGACTCCGGGCGACATATCCACACCAGGCATCGGGAGAGACGCATGAGCAAATTCGCGATCAGGATTTTGGCGCTGATGATATACTCGATAGCGTTGATCGCAGCGCCCCTCGTTTCAGCCTATGCCAACGGCGGCGAAACGCCGGCGCCGCCGCCGGACACCAAATCGGACGCCAAGACCAAGAAGGACAAGAAGGCCAACAAGAGCTCCAGCATCGACGACCCCCGGTTCATCGAGGGTTATCGCGCAGCCTATGCCACGATTTACGACCGTAACGATTATGCCGCGGCCATCGACCAGTTGAAGGCGCTCGGCCACGACGACCGCGCCGATGTCGCCAATCTGATCGGCTATTCCTACCGCAAGCTCGGCGACTACAAGGTCTCGCAGATCTGGTACGAGCGGGCGCTGAAGGCCGACCCGAACCATGTGCGGACCTGGCAATATTACGGGTTGTGGCAGCTCGAACAGGGCAACCGCGATCAGGCGCAATATCACCTGACCCGGATCGGCGAACTGTGCGGCACCGACTGTCCGGAATATCGCTCGCTCGCCGCGGCACTGGAAAAGCCGACCGGCACCGGCTTCGTTTACTGAATTCGGCGACATCCGGTCTACCGGCGCGGCTCCAAAGGCTGCGCCGGTTTTGTCTTATCGGACACCATCGAGAGACGTGCTTGATGAATTTCAAGATAAGTGAATGCAGCTTCCGTCCCGATTCAATCGGAACGGAAAACCCGGATCATGATCTCCTTCAATTCATCATCGCCTGAACCTCGGCGCGGAAAGCCGCGCGCGCCGCATCGCGCGAATAGAACATGTGTCCGCCCGGATAGACGACGAGCTTCACCCGTTCGCGCGAACCGTAGGCCGGAAGTTGATCGAGCAGGATTTTCGATCCGAAATAGGGTGCGGCGAGATCGAACAGACCATGCCCCACCAATAGCTTCAGTTTTGGATCAAGTGCGAGAATTTGCCGCAATTGGGAAAGCGACTCGGGGGGATTGAGGCCGTTGCCGAAATCCCAGGCCCTCTCGACCGCGCCGTTGAGCAGTTGGTACGAGCCATCCGGCCGCCAGTTGAGCGTGCGCGTGGTGAAGTCCACTGCGGCGCTGGTCAGCGGCGCGACCAACGGTTCGCCGGACGGATCGCCAAAATGCGAGACGCTGGAGTCCGGATAGGGATCGAACCCCATGACCGACGCGTCGTAGCGTCCCGTCACCTTGCCGTCGCGGCGGTCGAATTCGCGGCGAAACTCGCCAACGTCGAAGCGCCCGGCCAGCCGGCGGCTGACCGCCTGATCGATCCCCGTCAAAACCGCGACCCTGTCGGCGAGGCGCGTCGTGGCCTCGGCGTCGGCCTCCCCCTTGACCAGGTCGGCCAGGAAATCGCCTTGGGCGTAGTGCTCGACGTCGGCCAGGTCGGCGGCGGCAACGGCGCCTTTCGCCTGGCGCGCGACGGCGGCCATGGTGGGAAGGCTCGCCACATATTGCAGGAGGCTGGAACCTGAACGTTCGCGGAACTCGAACACCGGAGACAGCAACACGAGCCCCCTCACTCCAACACCTTGCTGGACTTGCAACTCGCGAACGATCTTCGGTCCGCGGATGCCGCCATAGCTTTCGCCGACAATAAATTTAGGCGAGAGCAAACGGTCGGACTTCTCCAGCCAGCGGCGGATCGTCACCGCGATCGAGTTGACGTCGCCGTCGATCGAAAAGAACCGCTTGCGCGCATCCTCGCCGGTCGCAACGAAGCGGCTATAGCCGGTTCCGACGGGATCGATGAAGACGAGATCGGTGAAGTCGAGCCAGGTCTCGGCGTTGGGCTGCAGATCCGGCGATGCGGAAGAAACCGCCGCGTCTCCGTCGATGGCCAGCCGCCAGGGTCCGGCTGAACCAAATTGCAGAAAGGCGGAGGCAGCGCCCGGCCCGCCATTGAACAGGAAGGCGACCGGCCGCGCCACCGGATCGGCACCGTCCAGTTGATAGGCCGTGTAGGCGATATCGGCTTGCGGCTCGCCCTTATCGTCGAACAGGCGGATCGAACCGGCCGTCGCCGTGAAGGCGAGCGTGCGCCCGGGAAGAACCAGCGTTTGCTTGGTCGTGGAATCGGGCGGCAGACGGTGCAGCTCGGCGGCCGCCGGCGGATTTGACGCGCTGCCATGCCCGCCGGCGGCGCCGGACTTCTGAGCCGGTGGCGTCGCGACGGGTTGCGGCCCGGGCGGCGGCGGCGCGTCCTCGGCGCGCGCACCCGCCACCAGCGAGAACATCAGAAGCGCGAGGATCACACGCGTGTGCCGCGGCGCCATCAAAAGCCTGGTCATTTCGGTTCTTCCCCTGCCCTGAGCTGCGCGGCCGCCTACATCACGAGGCGGCATTTCCCGAATATATAAGCGCATTCTGGCTCAAAACTGCGGCAGGTTGGCATGGTTCGCAAGCTCATCACCCGGCCCCGGCGACCTGCCCCTTGAGTTGGCTATCTCGACAAGCACTGCCAAGGTCGTATAGACGACCTTCCGCGCCCCCCCGCGCCCCTGTGAGCCTGCGATCCCATGACCACGCCCCAGCGATATGACCGGATCGCCTTCGTCGCAAGCGCAGGCGCAGAGGCCCAGCTGGCGCTCGCCCAGCTCACCGAGATCTATGGCAATCACGATCCCGGGCGCGCCGACGTCGTGGTGGCGCTCGGCGGCGACGGATTGATGCTGCAAACGCTGCATCAGCAAATGCGTTCGGGCAAGCCGATCTATGGGATGCATCGCGGCACCGTCGGCTTCCTGATGAACGAGTTCTCAACGCACGATCTGCACTCGCGGCTGGCGGCGGCGCCGGAATCCGTGATCCATCCGCTGCTGATGCGTGCCACCGACGTTCACGGCGCGATGCATCTGCATCATGCCATCAACGAAGTCGCACTGTTTCGCCAGACCCATCAGGCTGCGCGCCTGCGAATCCTGATCGACGAACGAGAGCGCATGGCGGAATTGATTGCTGACGGCATCCTGGTGGCGACCCCGGCGGGATCGACCGCCTACAATCTCTCGGCGCAGGGACCGATCCTGCCGATCAACGCGGCGCTGCTGGCGCTGACGCCGATCAGCCCGTTCCGCCCGCGCCGCTGGCGCGGTGCCCTGCTACCCAACACCGCCTTTGTCGTGATCGAGGTTTTGGAGGGCGACAAGCGGCCGGTCGCGGCCGTGGCCGACCACGACGAGGCGCGCGACGTCCGCCGCGTCGAGGTGCTTTCCGACAAGACCATCGCGATACGGTTGCTGTTCGATCCCGGCCACAGCCTGGAAGAGCGGATTCTGAGCGAGCAATTCGGGCATTGAATTCGCACCTGCCGCTCTCCCCGCGGCGCCGGATCCGAAGCGATGGCAACCATTCGTTAACGGGGCCGGGATATGGTTAACGCGGGGTATACCGGGCTGTTCGGTCCGCGCTGAGAGCTGGTCCATGTTCCGCATCGATTTCAACAAGCTGCGATTCCTTGTCTGCGACGACAACCCGCACATGCGCCGTATCTTGCGGACGCTGCTGCACTCGTTCGGCGCGCGCGAAGTGTATGAGTCCGAGGACGGCGCAACCGCGCTCGAGATGTACAGCCACTACGTTCCGGACATCGTCATCACCGACTGGTCGATGCCGATTTTCGACGGTCTCGAACTCGCGCAGATGATCCGGCAGCCGGACTCGAAGGGCAATCCCTACGCGCCGATCATCATGTTGACCGGCCATTCCGAGAAGCGGCGCGTCACGGTGGCGCGCGATGCCGGCGTGACCGAATTCCTCGCCAAGCCGATCTCGGCCAAGGGACTTTATCAGCGTATCCTGAACGTCGTCGCCAATCCGCGCCCGTTCATCAAGACCAAGAGCTATTTCGGTCCCGACCGCCGGCGCAACACCAACAACGCCTATATTGGCCCCGAGCGCCGCCTCGGCGGCGAGGTCGAAGTCCTGCAACAGCCCTCATTGCTCGACAAGGCCCGGACCCCCGTCTAGCGCGCGAGGACAAGGAAATCATCATGGCGAAAGAAAAGCCCGGCACGCTCCAGATCGAGACCTTCGCCGACCATCACGTGATCACGCAGCCCAACCCGCTGCGCAATGTGTTGCGCCGCGTTGCCGAAAAGGATCTCGACGATCCGGTCGCGCGCGCTGAAGCTGCGCTTGCCAGCATGTCCGGCGAATTCAAGAACTGGATGGGAATCGAAACCGACCGCCTCGCCGCGGCGCACGCCGCCATTCTGAAGGACGGTTTTACCAGCTTGACGCGCGAAGAGCTGTTTCGCGCCGCCCATGACATCAAGGGCGACGCCGCCACATTTGGATTCCCCTCCGCTGGCGCCGCCGCCGAGAGCCTGTGCCGGATCATCGAGCACGCGCCCGATCTCGACCAGGTGCCATCCGACCTGATCGCGCATCACATCAATGCCATTCAGGCCATCATCCGCGAACGCACCAAGAAGGACACGGTCAGCACCGCCAGCGAACTGAGCCGGCAACTGCGCGCCGTCGCTGACGAATACCTTGCGCACGCCAATCGCGACCGCCCCGAACACCTCGAAGCCATCCTGGCTCCGAGCATCGCGCCGGCGGATTAAGCGGCACCGTCGTTCCGCGACACCAGGGGTGGACCCGAAATCCAGAAGTCGTCAGAATGAGATTCCGGGTTCGCGCTGGCGCGCGCCCGCAGATGCACAATCGCGCATCGGGGAATGACGACCCTAAGATTTTTTCTACGCCGCGATCAGATCGTGATGGATCGGCGCGACGGCCGCCTCGGCGGCAAGCTCGTCGCAGAACATGCGGGCTTCTTCCCGCGCCGACTCGGTCGCAAAGCGCCGCAGCAGGATCAGCAATGGCTCGGCGGCCTGCTGGTCGGTTTCGCAATGCGTGAGCACGCGTTCGACCATCCGGCGGCGCAGCCTTGCGGCACCGTCGGCGCTGTCGGCAAAACCGGTTTCATGGTTGACTTCGAGCGCCACCTGGAACGCCGCGAACGTCGATTCCGGCAATCCGGCGCGCCGCAACAGCGCGTGCAGGCTGGCGCCGCCGCGGTCGTGGAGCAGCGCGAAGACGCGGGACTGCGGCAGACCGGACAATTCCGCCAACGCGTGATCGAACAGTTCGAGATTACCCGACAATAGCGCGCGCAGGATCAGTCCGGCGGTGAGCTGGCCGGTGGCGCGCAAATGCCGCACCAGGCCACGCATGTCGTCGCCGCGCGAACGCGCCGCGATGTTCACGGTCGAGCGATCGCGCGCCTCGCCGGCAACTCGCACCGCGCGATCGGGGCTGAGCCAGTTGCGGGCCACAACGAATTGCGCCAGCGTCTCCGAAAGCTTGGCGACCAGGGCCGCCCGCGTCGCAGCCGGCAGATCTTCCAGCACCAGCATCGATTCCCGGATGGCCGCGAGATGGCCGTGGCGTTCGACGATGCGATCCCACGAAAACGGCGCGAGTTCGGCGTAGGCATTTTCGATCAGCTCCAGCGCCGCCGCAGCGGTGCCGACTTCGGCGATCGCCGCGCAGACCGAGGCCGGCAGATTGACACGGCGGGCGACGGCGCATTGCATTTCGCAATTGCCGGTCGCGATGATGTCGACGAGGTCGGCGTCGATCAGAAGCGGTGAATGTTCGAGTACCGGCAGCGCTACCGACGCCTGATCGAGCGACAGCGCCTGCACGATCGCGGCGGGCGCTTCGCCGCTGCGCGCGAATACTTCGGCCATGGCCTGGCGCACCAGCGGCGAAGCATCGTCGAGCAGCATGAGGAGCGCGCCTTCGGCGGCGGCGCGGTCGTCCTCGGTGAGATCGGAAATCAGCCAGGCCCGCGCCAAGGACCGCGTTGCCTCGGCCCGTTCGCCCGCCGGGGCGGTCCGTATCCAATTGATGAACTGCCGAACGATCATGGTCCTGCCGGCTTACGCAACTTGAAACGACACCGCGACGCGGCGCCACTGTCATCAAAAATAAACCATGACGCTTAACAAAGCGTTCACCATAAACGGCTGGTTTTATTGACGTTTTGTTAAGGGTGCGGGGAAACGCCTGCTGCTGCCTGCCGTATCTCCCTCGAGAGTTCAGCGCAACGCCAACGGCCGATCCCCAATCCCTTCTATTTCTCTATTTCGCTGAAACGAAATAGAACTCCTGCCGTCCCGATATCGACCCGTAGCTGAAGGGCTGCTGCTTTCGCATCGTCATATCCATGACATCGTCACGGACGAAATCGAACATCCGCCGCACTTCGAGACCAGGGATCTGAATGTTCTTGATCAAAGCGGTCGCGAACGGACTGTTGGCGCCGCTGCCGTCGAGCGCGGTCTCGCCGTGCTTGGCGGCATAGACGACGAGCGTGCCGCTTTCCGGTTCGATCGACGCCAGTCCGCGGCCGATGGAGCGGCTGGCTGTGTTCAGGGTCCGGCGCATCTGGTTGGCGAACGGGTTGTCGCGGCAGGCATCGAGCAGCACGACCCTCAGCTTCTTCGCACCGTCGACTGCGCTTAATACCTGGTCCATCGGCACCGCTTCAAAACCGACATCGCGGTCGGTCGACAGCCGGGCGTCAACCGGGATCAGATAATTCGACCCGCCCATTTCGATGCCGTGTCCGGCATAATACACCACCGCCCAATCGGCGGCGTCGGCGAGCTGGGCGAAATTACGCAGCGCGTCGACGAGTTGTTCCCTGGGCAAATCGGTCAGCAACGTCACGGTCTGGAAACCGGTGCGGCGCAGGGCCTCGGCGACCGCGGCCGCGTCGCGCACCGGGTTCGGCAGCAGCGGGACGTTCTTGTAGGCGGAGATGCCGATCACGAGCGCGATGCGCCGTTCGGCGACCGCCGGCGCCTGCGGCTTCTCCGGGGTGGGTCCTGCCGTGGCGACCACGGCCTGCGGCGCGGGCGGAGCGGAGGCGGCAGGCTGCCGGGATACCGTGGTGAGCGCCAAGCGCGCTGCGTCACGTCCGGCCAGCGCCTTGGTGTGATAGGGGTTCAAGGTCAGCGCGCTCTGATAATCCTCCAGCGCCTTCAGCCACTCCCCGCTGCCTCCGAGCGCTTCGGCGCGGTGGACGTAGTAGTCGGCGAGTTCAGGTTTCTTTTCAAAACGCGCCCCGTCGATGGCCTTGGTGAATTCCGCGACGGCGCCGGCGATGTCGCCCTTCTTGACCAGCGCAAGGCCGCGACCGTCATGGAATTCAGCAACCGTGGCCGAGATCGCTACCGCTTTGTCGAAATTCTCCAAGGCGCGATCGACGTCGCCCTTCGCAAGATACGCCACGCCGCGGCCGTTGAACGCCAGCGCATCTTGCGGTTGCAGTGAAATCTTTTTGTCGAAATCGGCGATCGCGCGATCGAACTGCCCCTTCTTGTTATAGGCAAGGCCACGCTCGTCGAGGAAATTGCCGTTGTCGCCGCCCAATGCGACCGCCTTGTCGAGATCCCGGATCGCTTGGTCGATCTGGCCGAGGGCTTGATAGGCATCGGCGCGTCGCCAAAAGGCCTGGGCATCGTCGCGGTATTGCAACGCCTTGGTGTAATCGTCGATGGCGCGCTGGTTTTGACCCTGATGACGGAAGGCCATGCCACGCTGGTAAAACACCGACGCGGCGCTGATCTTGTCGACCGAGGTCGGTGTCATCTTGTCGAAGATCGATTCGGTAAACTTCGAGGCCTTCGCAAGCAGCGCCACCGCCTGATCGTAATTCTGCATCGCCGCGTCGACTTGACCTTTTCGCATGTAAAGGTCGCCGCGATTTTCATAGGCCTGGATGTAATCGCGCAACGGATGCCGCTTGTCGGCAATCAATGCGTCGCACACCTTCATCGACGCCTCGATCTGAGACGGAAGGTAGGCTTCGGGCGTGCAATATTGCTTGTCCGCAAACGCCGGGGATGCAGCTACGGCGAAAAACGTAAACAGAAACCGGGCGAGAAACCGCACCATCGCACCCCTCCCCGCTGCGCCGGACAGTCTGGCGATCACAAGGCATTTCCAGACCGCTGCCGTGAGCGAGCTTAGCCGATGAACCGCCGGGAGAAATAGTGCCCATTTCGGGCCTGCGGCCGCATTTCGCTTAATTCCTGGTCCCGACAAGCCGCCCGTCGGCGGCGTCAAGGATGAGGCATCCATGCGATTAGCTGCTGAACTTTCCGCTGCGATCGCTAAACAGATCAAGCGGCTGTGCGGCGTCGCCGCCGGAGGCCTGCGCCGAGGTCGCGGGCGCACCCGAGGTTGCTGACACAACCGTGGCCGCGGAGGCGACCGGGGTTGCTGACGCAACCGAGGTCGCGGGGGCGACCGAGGTCAGCGACGAGGAATTGCCCCATAATTCGTGAATGGCGGGCGAGACCGGCTGGGTTCGGTCGCCAGCCTGGAACAACGAGCGGAACATCGGTTCGGTCGGCGCCGACTCGTTTGCCGTTGTCGAGGCAGATGCCGTCGTCATCGATCCGACATCTGGAAAGCTTGAAAGAAAGGCTGGTTTGACAACCGCCGAGGTCGCGCTGGCGATGGTTGCAGCCGACGGCGTGGCTCCGAACGTGGCCATCGCCGTGCGCGTTGCCGGTGAACTGGCCGCACCAGCATACCGCGCATTCAGCACCGAATAAACTTCCGAGACGCTTCGGGCGCGTCCTGTACGATCGAAAAAGATCGAGCGGTTGGCCGCGGCGGCGTTGGGAAACAACGCAGCCCCCGAGGCCTGCGGGTTGTCTTCGGCGTTCGAGATCAGCTTGGCGGCCCCGCCGACGCCCATGAAGTGCGCCATATAGAGTTCGCTGTCGGTCGGGCGGCGGCCGATCATGCCGGTCAGCTGGAAGCTGTTGGACTGGGTCAGAACGGCCGCCATCGCCGAGCTGGCGACCGGATCGTCGCGCAGCTTCATGATCGCCGTCCGCGCCGTGGCGTCGCTGACCGAATAGGTGCCGGAGGAGGATTTGCTGATGGCGTCGGCGTAGTTGCCGTAGCCGAGCTGCGCGCCGGCTTCCTTGACGGTGCCGAGCCAGGTCTGGTCGATGAACTGATAAAGCCCGTGCGCCGACGACGTCGAGGCGCCTGCCGTCGGATTGAAATCGGATTCCATCTTGGCGGTGGCAAGCAGATACTCGAAGCTGGTGCCGGTGGTGCTCGCGGCCTGCTTGATGGCGCCGGCAATCCGCGCGCGCGACGGGTCGACACCTGCCGTTGCCGTGGCGTTTGAAGTATCGACCGCCATGTGTTGGTGCCCCGCTCCCCCGCGAAACGACCGTTCGGCCCGTTCAAGCGCCTTTTCTCCCAAAAAGCCGCTCATGCCTCCGTCACACTGCGGCAATTATGGTTAATGGCGGGTTAAGCCATAGGACGCGGCACGGCCCGAAGAGCGCCGTACCGCGGTCCGTGGACGCGGCGCAGCTATTTCCGATAAACCGCCTCCGGGTCGAACAGCCGTTCGGCGTCCACGAACGCCAATTGCGCGCCGCCCTCGCTTGCGGTCACGGCGCGGTAGAAGCACGAGCGGCGGCCGGTGTGGCAGGCCGCCCCGGTCTGCTCGACCCGGATCCAGACCGCGTCCTGATCGCAATCCATCCGCATCTCAACCACGCGCTGGACATGGCCGGAGCTTTCGCCCTTCCGCCACAGCGAATTGCGGGAGCGGCTGAAGTACCAGGCTTCCCCGCTGGCGATGGTCTTGCGCAAGGCTTCATCGTTCATATGCGCGACCATCAGCACCTCGCCGGTGCCGGCGTCGGTCGCCACGCAGGTCAGAAGGCCCGACGCGTCGAATTTGGGCTTGAACCCAAGCCCTTCCTCGATGTCGTTGATCGCTGTGGATGTGGACACGGCAGTCCCTCGTAATTCAAGCGAGGGCCGGCTAGCGCTGCGTCCCTCGCACCATGGACAGGAAACGCGCCTGCTCCGCCGGATTGTCGCGGAACATGCCCGTATAGCGGCTGGTGAACGTCATCGCGCCATGCTTGGCGACGCCGCGCACCGACATGCAGGTATGCTCGGCCTCGATCACCACTGCAACGCCGCGGGGTTTGAGAATTTCGTCGATCGCGGCTGCGATCTGCGCGGTCAGATGCTCCTGGGTCTGCAGGCGGCGCGCGAAGATATCGGTCAGCCGCGCCAGCTTCGACAGTCCCACCACGCGCTCCACAGGCGTATAGGCGATATGCGCCTTGCCGTAGAACGGCATCATGTGATGTTCGCATTGCGAGGTGAATTCGATATCGCGGATCAGCACGAAATCGTCATAGCCGGCCGTTTCGCCAAAGGTGCGGTTGAGCACCTCCGCCGGGCACTGGTGATAGCCCTGATAGAGTTCGTCGAAGGCTTCGACCACCCGGCGCGGCGTATCCACCAGGCCCTCGCGGGACGGGTTCTCGCCGATATAGCCCAGCAGGGTCTGCACCGCCTGTTCGGCTTCCGCGCGCGACGGACGCGGCTGGTCCGCACGTACCGCGGCGGCCAGAAATTCGGAAGGATCGAGTTCAGCGGGACGGGTTTCCAGAATCCTCTGGTCCGAGACCTTGGCTTCGGAAGGCGGGAGATCGGAAGACTTGGCCGAGCGTAGCGATTTGATCAATGCGTCCATGTCAACTCCGTTCGACCGGCCTTGAATTGAGACCGGAGTGTCACCGGCAGACGGGGCGGCTTGGCCGCCGGACGCCTGAGTACCACAATGCTAGCACCGTCACGGCCGAATTGGTTCTTATTTCCGGTACCGCGGGAGGCGGCCGGACTGTATTTCCGCCGCCTGGCTCCATATATAGGGCCGTGGACCGCGCTCGCCAAGGGCGGCCGTGCCGGGGAATCCGAGACCTCAATCTTATGCTGAACGACATCTACAACAAGCGCATCATCGAACTGGCCGGCAATATACCCCGGCTCGGACGGCTGGCCTCACCCGACGCCAGCGCCACCGCCCATTCCAAGCTCTGCGGTTCGACCGTCAAGATCGACCTCAAGATGGACGGCCCCGTCGTCACCGACTTCGCCCATGACGTGAAGGCCTGCGCGCTCGGCCAGGCCTCGTCCTCGATCATGGCGAGCCATGTCGTCGGCTCGACGGCGGACGAGCTGCGCGAATTGCGCGAGACCGTTCACAAGATGCTGAAGGAAAACGGCAGCCCGCCGCAAGGCAAGTGGGCCGACATCGCGCTGCTCGAGCCGGTACGCGATTACAAGGCGCGGCACGCCTCGACGATGCTGACCTTCGACGCCGTCGTCGATGCGATCGGCCAGATCGAAGCGAAGACCAAACAGCCCGCGAACGCGCAGTGATCAGCTACTGAGCCGGAGCCGCCAACGCGCCGCCGGTCGGAACGATCGCTTCCGCCGTCTTAGTCGGTTTCAGCGGCGACTGATCTGCCTCGGCGGGCGCTGCACGGCTCGCGAAGCGATCCTGCAACGGTTTGGCGGTCAGTTCCGCCACCGGTGCATTGCGATTGTCGATCTGAGGCAGCACCTCGGCTACCGAATCGGTGGTGACGAGCTTGGTCAGCCGCAATTCGGCCGGCGACAATTCGTGCAGATCTTCCCATGGCGGCACGCTCAGCGACAGCGACAACAGATCGCCCGCACCGCCCATGTCGAAGGTGTATTTGGCGAGACGCCCGATATCGCGTTCCACGATCATCAAATCTTCCGCGGTGTAGCTCGCGGCCTTGGCGTCGTCGGCGCGGTCGCCCATCCAGATTTGATGCACCCTGACATGCGCCGCCTCGGGCACGTAGCGCGTCTTGCCCGACAGCAGCAGAAACACGCACATCGACTCGCAATAGGCCCCGGGCATGACGCTGGCAGGACCGCCCTGCGCGGTACGATTTTCAATACTGGTGCCGACGGTCGTCAGCGCACCGAGGCTGCGCCAGTGCCGTCCGAGCGTGATGGCGTCGTTGACCGACCCGCCGCTGGAGTCCAGCACGATGGTGACGCCGTCGAGTTGGCGTCCCTGGGCGAATTGATCGAAATCCTTCGGCGTGTCCGCGGTCACGATGCCGACCGCACTGACCCAGCCCCGGCAATTCGGCCGGCACTCGACCCAGTTGAACCGCATCGGCAATTTTCGCTCTTCAAGCGAGGTGCCGGCACGCGCCGTACCGCCGAGCGGTGTCACCATGCCAGGCAATGCGATGCAAAGGGCGGCGGCGCTGAGCAGCACCCAGCCGCGAAGATCAAGCGACCTCACAAGCCTCAATTCGGTTCCTTCCCCCAAGCCCCCAACGGGCAGTGGCAATGGCCCCAGTTCAACGCCACATGATTCAGACGATTCTGTCATATGGGCGTTATGAAAAAGGTAACCGCGCGAATCGCTACCGTCCATAGGACCTTCGCTGTGCCATGGCCCAAAATATGCGATATTTCCCGAAGTGTGGCGCAATTACCTGCGTCCGCAGGTTCCATGCTCCGGAACCGCGCACATCCACGCTCATGATTGCAGCATGCCGCCCATGAAGCATTCATCACCCCATTCAGGGCGGTGCCCCGACTGCGCCGGCGTGGTGCAGCGCCTGCCGCGCAATGCGGGCCGTGCGCTGATCTGGATCTACCGGCACACGCTGTCGCCGCTGGTCGGCTTCAACTGCCGTCATCTGCCGACCTGTTCGGTCTATGGCGACGAAGCGATCGAGCGGTTCGGCCTGTGGGGCGGAGGATGGATGACGCTGGCGCGGCTATTGCGCTGCCAGCCCTGGGGCACCTCGGGAATCGACAACGTGCCGCTGACAAGACCGCCTGGCGCGCGATGGTATATGCCGTGGCGGTTCGGACGCTGGCGCGGGGTCAACGCGCCGTAAGCTGCGATCGAAAATCAACCGCGCTCAGGGCACCTTGATCGACAGCAGCAGGTTCGATTCGTACGATCGCCACCGATAGCCAATGCCGAAATCCAGCGGCTGGCTCCTTCTGAACAACTCGGCATATTTCGGCTGGTAGCGCCCGGGGAATTCGGCGATCGGACCGGCGTAGCGGCCGAACGGAAAAAACCGCCATTTCCTTGGGTCGTAATCGCCGAGCGGAATGCCGGAATCGTCCTGGATGATGGTGGCGCTGTTGGCGAGCAGGAAATCCCGCACCGTGGAGAAATTGCCAGCATGCAGCAGGTAGGACGCACTCTTGATCAGGCTGTTGCCGGGCGCCAGTGTTTCGCAAAATTTCAGGAAGCCGCTGCTCCTGACGCCGCTGTTGGAAAGATCAGTGCTGAAAAAATACAGCGTCCGTTCCTCGCCATCGCTGCCCGCGAACGCGATCCGCACGCCGCGTGTGGCATTCTTGCCGGCATTTTCGCTGGCGAAATACGCCGCACCGGTGTCGTCGAGCGAAATCAAACTGACGTTGCGGATGGTTTTTCCCGAACGCGCCAGGAAAACATACAAAAGCGGCAAGGTACCGCTTATCTGTCCGGCGTTCAGATCGGTCCTCATATGCTTGGTGATGAAAAAGCTGAAGCTCATGATCGAGCCCAGCGAGTGCTCGACGTTGTCGAGCGCGGACCCGATGCTGGCGCTCGACATTTTGGTGAGGTCTGGCACCGATCCGACCGGCTCGAGCGCGCTTAGCACATAGGTCATCGCCTTGGAATAAAACGCGTCCGCATAGAGGAAGTCCGGACCACTGAACATGTAAAACATCGTCGGCCGCGGCGCGGCCAGATTGGTGTCCGCCCAGGCCCGGATCTTCGAAATCTGCCTGCGCTCCAGTTGCCCGAACGCGGCATCGAAGAAGCGTGCGTGGCGCTGCCACGCTGCGTTGTTCGTCAACGGCATCAGCGGCGATTCCGCCGACGGCGGCATGCCGGCAAGAAACCGCGCGGTATCGTTGGCGGTCGCGGTGTCGGCCGCGCGCGCCGGCGCCACGATCGCGAGGATCGCGAAGGCAGCGATTGCTGCAACTTTCATGGCTTGAAGCATTTCTATTCGCGGCTTGGGGATGCGGCCGCGGCGCCCTGATCGGGGCGTTTGCGGAAAACGGCATAGATCAAAAGGCCCGAAATCATAATCAAAATTCCCAGAAACGACTGCAACGGCCGATCAACCAGAAGATAGTACATCATGAAAGCGGTCACGAGCAGGAAAACCATGGGAGTTAGGGGGTATCCCCAGGCGCGATAGGGCCGCGGCAGGTCGGGTTGGGTGATGCGCAGCTTGATGACGCCGAGCACGGTGAAGAACGAACAGAACAACAGCGCGAACTGGATGAAATCGAGCACCGCCTCGAAACTGCGGGTGAATAGCATCAGGTTGGCCACCGCGAACTGGAAAAGGATGGCGTAGGCCGGCGCGCCCTGGGTCGATTTGCGGGCGAATACCCGAAGCGCCGGTATGTCTTCTCCCATCGTCATCATGACGCGCGGGCCGATCCACATCATCGCGCTGATGGAAGATACGAGCCCGATGCAGATCATCGCACCGACGACGCGACCGCCGATTTCGCCGAAGATGTAGCTGCCCGCGATGCGGGCGACATCGAGCTGCCCGGACAGCCTGTCGATCGGCGTGGTGTGGAGAAACACGGCGTTCAGGGCGACATACAGCACAAGGACAATCAGCGTCCCTGCCAACAGCGCACGCGGCAGGCTTTGCTGCGGGGTACGCATCTCGCCGATGATGTAGGTCGCGGCGTTCCAGCCGGAGAACGAATACATTACGAACACCAGCCCGATCGCGAACGGCGCGCTGGTGATATAGCCAAAGTCGGGCGCAGACGGCGCGAACGAGACCGGCTGCTGCGTGCCGACGAGAAATCCCGCGATCAGGAAGGCGACGATCAGCACCACCTTCAAGATGGTCGAGATCAATTGAAAGGTGCTGGAGTGCCTGACGCCGGTCAGTTGCACGATCGACACCAGCCAGACGACGCCAATGGCAAGCGCCAGCGGCGGAGCACCCGGCAACACCGACTTGCCATATTCGCCGAAAGCCATCGCGGCCAGCGCCACCGGGGCTGCGAAACCGACCGTCGCCGACACCCAGCCGGCCAGGAATCCGAAGGCCGGATGAAAGGCGCGGCTCAGGAAATTGTATTCGCCGCTCGAGCGCGGAAACATCGCGCCAAGTTCGCTGTAGGAAAACACCCCGCACAGCGCGACGATGCCGCCGACGGCCCACAACAACAGGATTGAAAAGCCCGACGGGATGTCCTTGACCTGAAAACCGAGGCTGGTGAAGACCCCAACGCCGACCATGTCGGCTACGACGATGGCCGTCGCCACCATGACCGAGACCGTGGACCCGCCGCCGGGGAGCCGGCCGGTCCATGCCGCGCCTCCCGTTTCTGATGCCGCCATGCCGGTCCACGCTTCGGGCGTCACGCCCCTAACTTTTCCATCGTGCAGGCTGGCCCCAATCAATTCAAGCAGTGTTAACAATGATTTAAATCAGACGCGGATTTGGTATTATAACACCTCTAAAGGTGTCCGTAGCCTGTTTGCCGGCTAGATGATTGCGAAAAGCCGATGACCGCCCCACAATCGCGACACGATTTCGTGCTCTTCTGAAGGTTCCGAGTGGGGAGTTTTCTCGGAAACTTAACGTTACCGCAACCTAAGCGAGCTGACATACGCCGATCGCCGGCGGATAGTGGGGCAGTGGGGGATGGTCGGAGTCAATCCGAAATTCCGGACGTTTGATCGCGCAGGCCCGGTAACTCCGTCGGGCGCGGCGCTGCCTGTACAGGCGCAAGCGCCTCGGCATCGCGCCGGTTTTCATCGCCGGCGCTGGCTCGTCATCTTGTCGGCGTTTGTCCCGCTGTCGTTCGTTCTCGTGCAATGCGGACAGGCGCCAACCGCTGGAACGCTTGCGGCCAATGTACAAGGCTCAGGGGGCGACTCTTTCGACGATCGCTTCCCGAAACCCCAATTCAAGGACCGCTTTCCGACGCCAGGCGAAAGCCTGGTCCAGTTGCAACCCTCCGACGCCCCTCCCCGGCGCGCGGCGCGGGCAGAACCGACACCCTACCGGGTTGCATCGCTGGAGCCGCAGGTTCCCTACCAGCGTCCGGCCAGAGAAGACCAGACCACGCTGGTCAGCCTAAAATCCTCGGCGTTTCCCTATCTCGGCAACAATCCGCGCACCGACCAGCCGTTCCTGAATATTTCAAATGGCGAACGCCGCGGCCACCGCAGTTACAGCGGCCGGGTCTACTGGCAGGACGAGACCTTCAACGACAGCCGCGTCCTGATGCATGTGCCGGAGAATTTCGACATCCGCAAACCGGGCGTCATCGTCGTGTTCTTCCACGGCAACGGCGCGACGCTGGAACGCGACGTGCGCAACCGGCAACTGGTGCCGCAACAGATTTCGGATTCCGGCGTGAACGCGGTGTTGCTGGCGCCCCAGCTTGCGGTCGACGCCGCCGATTCCAGCGCCGGGAAATTCTGGCAACCCGGCGGCCTCAAGCGCTTCGTGACTGAATCAGCCGACCACCTCGCCGAACTCTACGGCGATCCGCGCGCCGCCAAGGCGTTCGCGAACATGCCGGTCATCATCGTCGGCTATAGCGGCGGCTTTGTGCCGACCGCCTGGAGCCTGGAAGTGGGCGGCCTTGGCAATCGCGTGCGCGGCGTGTTCCTGCTCGACGCGGTTTATGGCGAGTTGGACAAGTTCGCGTCCTGGATCGAAAATAACCGGTCCGGCTTCTTCGTGAGCTCCTACACGCATTACACCGAGCGTCACGACCGGGAACTGATGCATATGCTGAGAGAAAAAGGCATCGCCGTATCGGAGAACATGGACGGGCCGTTGAAGCCCGGCAGCGTGGTATTCGTCGAGACCCCCGAAGGCGTAACGCACCGCGATTACGTCACACATGCCTGGACCCAAAACCCCGTCAAGGAAGTGCTGGTCAAAATGGCGGCAACACCCGCACTGACACGGGTGGCGACCAGCGCCTCATCCCCCGCGGACCAATGATCCCCGCCAGCGGCACCATTGCCGCGTCGACGTGACCGCCGCATTCTGCCGCTGTTCGAAATGTGGTGTTGATGGCGGAACGATTTCCGGGGTGCGGGAATGTTCGGCGCGGGCGCCCGACAATGATGACCCGACCTTCAAGCCGCTGTTCGGAACCGACATGAATCGCGCTGATGCTGAAAGGCAAAGCGGACGGTGACATGGTCGACGTCGAAGGCTCGGCGCTGCAGTTGCCCGACGTCGCCTTCAAGGCGGCATTGATGCGCATCGGCGATTAAGATCGCGCGCCGGAGAGCCTACCGCTGCTGATCACCGCGATCAGCGCCAGCGCGACAAAGCCCATCGCAACGTATCCAGCCCCATACAGGAGATCGCGCGCGTACAGCACGCCGCCGAGCGCCGAACCGACGGCCTGGCCGATATAGAGCACGGACGTGTTGAGCGACACCGAGGCCGAGGCGAGCGCCGGCGCGGCTGCGACCAGCCGTACCTGCTGCATCGAATTGGTCGAGGCGAAACCCAACCCCCAGAGCGCGACCGAGCCGGCCATCAGCGGATAGATGCCGGCGCTGAGCGCCCATCCGGTTAGACCCGCCAGCACCAGAATCGTGAACAGCACCGAGGTCTTGTAGGGCCCCCAGGAATCCACCATGCGGGTTGCGATCGCAATTCCGATAAAACCGAACATGCCGTAGAGCGCGAAGACCAGCCCAACCCCATCCGGGCCGGCATGCGTCAGCTTGGTCAAAAGCGGCCCCATGAATGTGAACACGACGAATTGGCCGGACATCTGCACGGTCGTGATCAACAGCAGCAAAACGATCATCCGGTTGCGCGCGACATCGGTCCAGGTCTTGAGATCCACCGGCGCGCCGACCAATCCGCCCGGCAGTCGCCACGCCAACAGAACGAAGCTGAGGCAGCCGATCACGCCGACGCCGCCATAAACCGCGCGCCAGCCATAACGGCTGGCGACAAAGGTGATCAGCGGCAGGCCAACCGCGGCGGCCAGCGACCAGCCAAGAAAGATATAGGCAATGGTGCTTCCGCGTTTCTCCGGTGAGACGATTAGCGCGGCGGTGCCTGCCGCCTGTGGCGTGTAGAGTGCGCCGACTGCCAGCATGATCAGGCGAATGACAAGCAAGCTCCCATAATCGGGCGCGAACGCCGAAGCGGCGTTGCTCACCGCCATCACCGCGAGCGTCGCTGTGAGCAGGGTACGGCGCTCGATCCGGCTGGTCAGCCACGCCGTCAGCGGCGAACCGACGCACAGCATCACCGCACCAAAGGTGATCAGCAACCCGGCATCGCGCACCGTGACGCCAAGGTCCGACGACAACTCAATCAGCATTCCCGCCGGCGCGAGCACGGAACAACCGGTGACGATATTGCCGAACATCAGGGCGCTGGGCGCGAAGCGGCGATGGACGTGGGCGTGTTCCGGCGGTTTTTTCATGCAAATGCATGTAGACTACGCCGCCATGGAATAAAAGGCCGAGCGCGGATTATTTCGCAGGCGCGCTGCGCGGCGCCCGCTGGTTTTCCGGAGAATGCCGGATTGCGCCACGCGAATCCCCTGCTATACCGCTGCTTTCCCGCTTACCTGCGCTCGTTCGCAGGAGTGAGCCACAGGAGACTGCCATGCCCGACGACAAGAACAAGCCCGCATCAGGATTCCAGTACAGCGTCGCGAATTTGAAGCCGGTCGAATCCAGCAAGATCGCTCTCACCTTCCCCGACGGCGCCAGGCGCGAATTTCCCAAAAACATCACCGGCCTTGATATCGCCAAGGGCATTTCGCCGTCGCTGGCCAAGCGCACGGTGGCGATGGCGCTCGATGGCGTGGTCAGCGACCTCGCCGATCCAATCGAGCGCGATACGAAAATCGAATTCATCGCCCGCGACGATGCCCGCGCGCTGGAACTGATCCGGCACGATGCCGCGCATGTGCTGGCCGAAGCGGTGCAGTCGCTGTGGCCCGGCACCCAGGTCACGATCGGTCCCACCATCGAGAACGGCTTCTATTACGACTTTTTCCGCAACGAGCCGTTCACACCGGAAGACTTCGCCGCGATCGAAAAGAAAATGCGCGAGATCATCGCGCGCGACAAACCCTTCACCAAGGAGATCTGGACGCGCGAGCAAACCAAGCAGGTGTTCCGCGACAACGGCGAGATGTTCAAGGTTGAACTGGTCGACGCGATCCCGGCCGACCAGACCATCAAGATCTACAAGCAGGGCGACTGGTTCGATCTCTGCCGCGGCCCGCATATGACGTCCACCGGCAAGATCGGCAACGCCTTCAAGCTGATGAAGGTGGCGGGCGCCTATTGGCGCGGCGACAGCAACAATCCGATGCTGACGCGCATCTACGGCACGGCGTTCGCAAAACAGGAAGAGCTCGACGCCTATCTGAAGCAGATCGAGGAAGCCGAGAAGCGCGACCACCGCAAGCTCGGCCGCGAACTCGACCTGTTTCATTTCCAGGAGGAAGGTCCCGGCGTGGTATTCTGGCACGCCAAGGGCTGGACCATCTTCCAGGCGGTGACGGCCTATATGCGTCGGCGGCTTGCCGGAAATTACGACGAGGTCAATGCGCCGCAGATTCTCGACAAGGTGTTGTGGGAAACCTCGGGCCATTGGGAATGGTACCGCGAGAACATGTTCGCCGCCCAGTCGGCCGGCGACGAGGCCGAGGACAAGCGCTGGTTCGTGCTCAAGCCGATGAACTGTCCGGGCCATGTGCAGATCTTCAAGCACGGGCTGAAAAGCTATCGCGATCTGCCGCTGCGCCTCGCCGAATTCGGCGTCGTGCATCGCTACGAAGCATCGGGCGCGATGCATGGGCTGATGCGGGTGCGCGGATTTACCCAGGACGACGCGCATGTGTTCTGCACCGAGGCGCAGCTCGCCGACGAATGCCTCAAGATCAACGATCTCATCCTGTCGACCTATTCGGATTTCGGCTTCGAGGGCGACCTCACAGTGAAGCTCTCGACCCGGCCGGACAAGCGGGTCGGCACCGACGAGATGTGGGATCATGCCGAGCGCGTGATGGCGACGGTGCTGGCGCAGATCGAGGCGCAGGGCCACAACCATTGTATCAAGACCTCGATCAATCCCGGCGAAGGCGCCTTCTACGGCCCGAAATTCGAATATGTGCTGCGCGACGCCATCGGCCGCGACTGGCAATGCGGCACCACGCAGGTCGACTTCAATCTGCCGGAGCGCTTCGGCGCGTTCTACATCGATGCCGACGGTTCGAAGAAAACGCCGGTGATGGTGCATCGCGCGATCTGCGGCTCGATGGAGCGTTTCATCGGCATCCTGATCGAGCACTTCGCCGGCAATTTTCCGCTCTGGCTGGCACCGGTCCAGGCCGTCGTTACCACTATCACTTCCGAAGGCGATGAATACGCCAAGGTGGTGGCGGCTGCCGCGCGGCGCGCGGGGCTGCGCGTGGAGATCGACCTTCGCAACGAGAAGATCAACTACAAGGTCCGCGAACATTCGCTGGCGAAGATTCCGGCACTGCTGGTGGTCGGCAAGAAGGAAGCCGAGAGCCATTCGGTCTCGATCCGGCGGTTGGGGAGCGAGGGCCAGACCGTGCTGCCGCTGGCCGACGCCCTGGCCGCGCTGGTCGATGAGGCCATGCCGCCGGACCTGAAGCGGGCCCGCACCGCGGCTTGAGTTTAGAGGCCTGCTAGATCGCGGCGCTTGCAAACCGGGCCCGGTCGCCCGATATGCCGGTTGGCCGCTCACGATGCGAAATCATGGAATGCCGATGCCCGACGCCATTGAACTCCTGAAGATTCGCCGCTCCGTGAAGCCGCGCGAGATGGGTGATCCCGGCCCCTCGCCGGCCGAACTCGAAACCATATTGACCATCGGCGCCCGGGTTCCGGATCACGGCAAGCTGGCGCCGTGGCGCTTCATCGTGTTCGAGGGCGATGCCCGCCTGCGCGCCGGCGAAGTCATCGCCAAAGTCTTTGCGCGGAAAAATCCGCAAGCGACGCCAGCCGAAATCGATATCGAGAAGCGCCGGCTCACCGACGCGCCGCTGGTGATCGGGGTCGTCAGTTTCACCAAGCCGCATCCCAAGGTGCCGCCCTGGGAGCAGGAATTATCCGCCGGCGCGAGTGCGATGAACATCGTCACCGCGGCGACGGCGCTCGGTTACGGCGCGTGCTGGCTGACCGGCTGGTTTGCGTTCGATCGCGACGTGTTGGACGGGCTTGGACTGAAGGCGGACGAAAAGCTCGCCGGCTTGATCCATATCGGCACGCCATCGAGATCAAGCGAACACCGCCCTCGTCCGGCGCTCGCCGATATCGTGACGCGGTTCTGAGCTGCGTTCTCACGCCGCTTGCGACGCGCCCTGGCCAAACCTGAACAGCAGCGCTTCGATTTCGGCCGCGGGCTTCGCCGCGCTGAACAGAAAGCCCTGCACCTCGTTGCAGCCTTCGGCGCGCAGCCAGTCGAGCTGGTCGACGGTTTCCACGCCTTCGGCTGTGGTGGTGATGTTGAGACTGCGGCCAAGGCCTGAGATCGCCCGTACGATCGCCACGCAATCGGAGCGCTGCGCCAGATCCTTCACAAACGAGCGATCGATCTTGATCTTGTCGAACGGAAAGCTTCTGAGATAGCTGAGACTGGAATATCCGGTGCCGAAATCGTCCATCGAAATGCTGACGCCGAGTTCGCGCAGCTGATGCAGGATCGCAAGATTGGCCTCGGTCTCTGCCAGGAAAAGCGACTCGGTGATTTCAAGCTCGAGCCGCCGCGGCGACAAGCCGGAATGCGCCAGCGCCGAGATCACCACCTGAACCAGGTTGCGGCTGCGAAACTGTACCGGGGACAGATTGACGGCAACCTTGACATCCGCGGGCCATTTCGCCGCCTCCGTGCAGGCCTCCCGCAACACCCATTCGCCCAGCGCGACGATCAATCCGATGTCTTCGGCGACCGGGATGAAGTCCGCCGGCGAGATCATGCCTCTTTGAGGATGCCGCCAGCGCAGCAGCGATTCAAAGCCGCTGATCCGATCAGCGGCGATATCCACCAGCGGCTGATAATGAAGTTCGAATTCGCCATTTGCGAAAGCGCGGCGCAGATCGAGCTCCATGTCGCGGCGCTTTTGCGCCTGCCGGTCCATCTCCCGCTCGAAGAACCGGTGAACACCGCCGCCGTCCGATTTTGCCCGGTACAACGCCATGTCGGCATTGCGCATCAGTTCCTCGCTGGTCTCGCCGTCGCCGGGCGACAGCGCGATGCCGATGCTGGCGCCGATCACCACCTCGATGCCGTCAATCTCGTAACAGTCGCTTAAGGTCTTGATGAGCCGCGCGGCATAGTCGCTCGCCTCGTTCGGCGAAACAATGTTGGTCAGTATGATCGCAAACTCGTCGCCGCCGAGCCGGGCGACCAGATTGTTGCCGAGGACGTGCGACCGCAGCCGGTCGGCCACAGACCTCAAAAGGCGATCGCCCATCGGGTGGCCGAATGAATCATTGACGTTCTTGAACAGGTCTAGGTCGACGCACAGCACCGCTATTCTGCTGTTGCCGGGCCGCCCTCCCGCAAGCGCCTGCTTGAGACGTTCCTGAAACAGCTCCCGGTTCGGCAAATCGGTCAGGCCGTCGTGATGGGCCATGTAGGCAATCCGGGCCTCGGCCTGGCGACGTTCGGTGATGTCGACCACGGCGACGAGGTAGCCGTCGCGGTCGTCGAACGTGACGCGCCGCCCAAACGTCAGCACCTGAATTTCACTGCCGTCGGCCTTGAGATGCCGCCAGTTGCGCCCGGAGTGATAGGCATCGCCGACCTGCTGCAGCGCCTGGCTGTGGATGGCCCATTCATCCTCCGGCCAGATCTCCTGAAGCTTCATGCGCAAAAACGTCGAGCGGCTGTATCCATAATGCTGCACGGCTGCGTCGTTGACACCCAGGAATTCGCTCGTCTTGGCATCGAACACCCACATCGGCATCGGGTTGTTGTCGAACAGCAGCCTAAACGAAGCCTCGCGCCGCTTGAGAGCCGTGACATCAGAGACCGTGAGCGCGAGAATATCGCCGAACGCCGTGGCGCCGAGCTTGAGGCACCGTTCGTCGCTGTCAATCTCGAACTGATCGCGGCTGCCGCTCTTGATGACATCAAGCAATCGTTCGATCACCTGCGGCCGACACAACAGAATCCCCCCGGCGCTGAGCCGACGCCACAACAACCCCGTCGACGGCAATTTGAGCAGCCGCGAGGCGCCGTCATTATGGTGCACGACCTGGAAATCGAACGGCTGGCCGCCGCTATCGCGAACCGCCGCAAGCGACAGCACGCCCTCGTCGGTGGTGGAAAATATCGCATCGAGCAGATTATATTGCGGGGCCCGTTCGTTGACATAGGCGCCAATCAGCGTGCCGCCCCAACGTGAAGTGGTCGGCAGCGCAAGGATGTCGTAGGTCTGGACCAGACCATCGCGCACGCAATGCGCCGCGGCGAGATAGGGACGGTTGTTTTTTAGCGCATTGGCCGCCGCCTCGCCGAGCGCGGTAGCGCAATCGGGCGGCAACGCGCTTAGCGGAATATCCCAGCGCTCGTCGTTTAGCCATTGCTGGACGTAGCGGCCGGTGCGCGACACTTCGAGCGCTTGATCGTTGTTTTTCAGCAGGACGATGTGATCCGCCAGACGACCGAGGCTGCCCAGCATCACATCTTCATAGCGCGGCAGGCCCTCGCCCGGCCGCAGCGCGGCTTGCCACTTGCGTTGCAGGACGGGGACGTCGTCGAACATTTCGGTATTGAATTTTCCGGATGACCTTTTGGCGGCAAACATGAAATTCCCCACAACGCGAGCGTCCCCGCTGCATCCAATGCAGTGCAACTTAACGCAGTGTGAAAATCACGCAGCGGTAGCAGCAAACCATCGATTATGAAGGTTTTAAGTCATGCGATGGTTAGTGCGCGTTAGTGACTATGACAGTTGTCAGCGGATCCTCCGCCTGACTAATGCGCGATGACCTCGACCTCGCCGTCGACACCGTTGACGACGTTGAACGGGCGCTCGAACACCTTGCCCTCGTTCTTGGCGATGGCGCGATATTCGCCTTCGGACAATACGACGCGGGGGAAAGCGCCGATCGATTCCTTGATGACGTCGCCGCCGGGCGTGATGACCGACCATGCCGTGTTGGCCAACGCCTCGCCGCCCTTGTCGCTGACCAGCTTCAGCGTGATCACGGCGGCGCGATGCGTGATGATGACGTCGGTCAGCTTGCCGGCCTGAACGCGGATATCGGAGCGCACCACAGAATTGGCGTCGCCATAGTTGGAAATGATGTAGTAGGTCCCCTCCGGCAGCAACGCGACATCGCCGGCGGAGACGCTCGGCACCAGCGGCGCGCGCTCGCCGACTTCAAACTGGCTGCCCTTGTAGATCGAGAACGAAATCTGGTTCTGCGGAATTTTGCTGGTGCCGACGCGCCCTTCGATACGCAGGCCGCCCGCCGGAAGCACGAAGGACTCGCGGACGGTCTCGGACTTCAACGTCACCGGCCGCACCGCGCTGACTAGGCCGAACGCGACGTGGACGACATAGCTGCCCGGCGGCAGCACGATGTTGGGCGTCGCGCCATGGTCCTCGCGGATCATTTTGAAGGTGCCGGTCTCGTCCGGCCGGTCCGGAAAAACCCGCCAC
The DNA here is from genome assembly GCA_021779635.1 of Pseudomonadota bacterium. The sequence continues at coordinate 43,578 of JAJYAH010000002.1, forward strand.
ACCAGTCCGCTGGTGATTACTGGCATGTCCTTGCCGTAACGCGCTGTGAGCGACAACACCGCCTGGCCGGCCGTCGACGTGCCAGGAGCCGCAATCACCGGCGGTATTGCGGCAATGGGCGGCTGCGTCAACGGCGCCGGCAAAGTGGGGGCCGAAACCGGACCGGACGGCGGGGCGAGGCTCATCGCGCCCCCCGAGGGTTCTGGAACCGACGCCGGCGGCACCGGTGGCGGGCGATCGGTGAACATCTGAGCCGAGACACCGGCCGGAATCCCCGAGATCAGCATGGCGGCGAGCGCACATGTGAAAACCCGGCGTCTGCCTCGCCCGGATGCAGTGATGCGGTTACCCCCGAGAGTCATGGCGCATGCTTTTCACCGAAAACGAGGCAAATTCAAGCCTGCGGACTGGCTTTGCGGCGCGGCGCGCGACACCGGCAAAAAGTCTCGGTATTGGTGGGGGGTCGCGGTGCAGTCACAATCCCTGCCTAGTCCGTCCGGAGCGGCATAAACCATGCTTGTGGCTGGTTCTGGCAGGGTCGGACCGTGTCGAATAGGCTGGTCTTCGAAGGAGAAATCCGGTGCTGGAGAAATTAATCGGGCGCGGCCAAAACGACACCAATGGCCGCGACAAAGAGGGGCTTGGCAGCATCCGGCGGCCGGTGATCGGCCTGGCATTGGGCGGCGGCGCGGCACGCGGATTTGCCCATATCGGCATTGTCAGGACGTTGGTTGAGCACGGCATCGTCCCCAATATCGTGGTCGGCACGTCGATCGGCGCGGTGGTCGGCGGCGCCTACGCGGCAGGCCACCTCGATACGCTTGAAGAATGGGCGCGCCGCCTGCAGCCGCGAAATATCCTTGGTTACCTCGATATCCGCCTCAACGGCTCGGGTCTGATCGGTGGCGACAAGCTTGCCATGCAGCTCGAGGCAGCCCTTGGCCACACGCTGATCGAGGACCTGCCGCTGAAATTTGCCACCGTGGCAACCGAGGTTCGCACCGGTCACGAGATCTGGCTGACCCATGGCCGGATAGTCGATGCGATGCGCGCCTCCTACGCCCTGCCCGGGATATTTGCGCCGGTGCTGGTCGGTGACCGCTGGCTGGTCGACGGCGCGCTGGTCAATCCGGTGCCGGTGTCGGCGGCGCGGGCCTTCGGGGCGGAAATCGTCATCGCAGCCAATCTCTCAAGCGACGTGTTCAACCACTCAACGACGATCTATGCCCACGGCCCGTCGGCCGAGGTCAAAGCGGCCGTCGCGGCGGACCCCGTGATCGAATTTGCTGCGCCACCGAAACGCGGCTTCGGCAGGTTGTTTTCCGCCGAGCGCACCGTGAAGCGCGAGTTTTTCGGCGGCGGCGGACGGCCGGGCATCTCCACCGTCATGGTTGATGCCTTCAACATCATGCAGGACCGCATCACCCGCGCACGCCTTGCCGGCGATCCGCCCGATCTGCTGATCTCGCCCCGCGTCGGTCAAATCGGCTGGTTCGATTTCCACCGCGCCGACGATCTGATCAGGCATGGCGCGCGCGCCGCCGAGCGCGCTATCGAGTCGATCCAGGAAGTGATCCACATTCTGTCGCCCGGCGCGTGACCGGTCCGGTCAGGCGGTCTTGATATATTCGCGCAACGCTTCCTGTTCGGTTTCGTATTCCCTGACCCGCCACTTGACGATGTCACCGATGGAAATCAGGCCGACAACCTTGCCGTCCTCGACCACCGGCAAGTGCCTGAACTTGCCCATCGTCATCATTTCCATGATCGCGCTGACGGTATCGGTCTGCTTGCAGCTGATGACCTTGCGCGTCATCACCGCGCTGACCGGTTCGTCGAGCACTGCGGCGCCGCGTTCACCAAGCACGCGCACGATATCGCGCTCCGACAGGATGCCTTCGATGCGGCCTTTGCTCATCGCCAGCACGGCGCCGATCTTGCGCTCGGCCAGAACCTTGATGGCAGCCGATAACTTTGCGTCCGGCTCGACGCTCTGGATCTGACGACCTTTGGAATCGAGAATTGCACGTACCGTCATTGTCGCCTCCTGAAGTCGATCGCGCCAAGGAACGAGCGCGATCTCTGTTCCCTTGAGTCTTCAATCAACAGTTCAGCGCCTATTTCGTTGCGGGCGCGTTCGGCGAGCAAGGCTGTCAGGCACGCCAAGCCTCGCCTCATCACGCTTCGGATGATGAATGAAATCGCCTTGTGCTGCAAGCGACGATCAGCGGCGATCCGATGCGTCCTGCGATGACGCATCCGCAGCATCGGCCGCGACGCGGGGAACCGGATCGAACAGGGAAAACAGCACGAGCCCTGCGAAAAATCCGCCGATATGCGCTTGCCAGGCGACGCTGCCGCCGTCGGCGCCAATCGCGATCGATCCGATGCCGAAAATGATGTTGACGCCGAACCAGACGGCAAGAAAACCGAGCACGCGCGGGTTGCGCAATGCACGCATCAGCGAAAGCGCCGGCACCCTCGCTGCGGCGTCGGCATCGCCGCGGCTGAACGAGAGGAAACTGCCCTGCACAAAGGCAAAGCGGATCGCGGCCGCCATCGTGCCGGACACCGACGCCGAAGCGCCGATCATCGGCGCCACCGCGTGCTCATGGGTGACCAGATGCGCCAGCGCGCCGGCCACGGCCGCCACCGCCATGAATGCGAAAAACCTGATCGCGCCGAAACGGCGCGCCAGTGCACTGCCGAACGGCAACAGCCACAACACATTGAATCCGATATGGCTGAGATTGGCGTGCAGCAGCGAATAGGTCACGAAGCTCCAGACCTTGGCGCCTTCCCCGCCGGGGAACTGGATCGCCAGCAGCGTCGAATCGTAGCGCTTCGGAATGAAGCCGAACATCTGGATGACGATGTCATCGATATCGAGCGGCAACAGCATCCGCACGGCGTGAATCACCGCAAGCAGCGCAATATACACCGTCAAGGCGCCCGGCAGCGTCAGGATCGGCTCGTTCGGGGCCTCCGGCGGCAATTCTGGCGGGGATTCCAGTTGAGATTCCAAGGGGGTCGAAGACCTCAGGCGGCGGCTCACACGAGCGGTTGCGCCCCAATAGGCGGCTTGGCGCTGCAGCGCAAGCGCACAAAAGGGTGGTTCATGCGCTGCACTGCGCCGAGGACACGATCTGCGGCTGCACATTGCAAAGAAAAAGGGAGGGCTCTGAGAAAGCCCTCCCTCGATCGACGTTGACCTTGCGCGCCAGGGAAACCGGGCGACATCCCCACCCCTCCCCGCGCGATGACCAAACCTGCTTGACAACCACCTGTGTAACAACCTCGCGCGCCGCTGGAGAACAACGAGCGAGGGTTGCGATGGGCTGACCATAAGCAGCCCCGCGCTGATCGCCAACCGCATAGTTAACTTAACGTTAACGACGCAAACACGGCGCCAATCGCCCGGAAACGCGCCATCGGCATGGACGCTGCAAAGGCCGTCCTGCAGAACAAACACGGGAATGCCGATGCCTGAAAGCGAGACAGATGTGTCCCGTCGAACCGGGTGCGGGGACGAGGTTGCTTAAATGAAACATCCTTCGAGCCGCGAGTTTTTCGCATATTGGGACGAACAGCGCGGCGACGCCCGCGCGCCGGACCGCAGCGAGATTGAGCCCGGCGCGGTGCGGGAACTGCTCGGCGATATCTTCGTGCTCTCGTACGATGCCGCCTCCGGCTATCCGTTTCGGGTCGCCGGCACCCGGGTCTGCGCCCTGCTCGGCTGCGATCTGAAGGATCGGAGCTTCTCGGCGCTGTTCGCGCCGGATAGCCGCCGCGACATCGAAGACATCATCGCCGTGGTGGCCGAGGAAATGCTGGCCGCCGTCGCCGGCATCAGCGCGACTTCACAAGACGGCTCACCGGCGCATCTGGAATTGCTGCTGCTGCCCTTCAACACCCGCGCCCACACGCCGATAAGCCTGACCGGGCTGCTGGCCCCGTTTGCCGAAAGACACAACCTGCTCGGCGACTTCAAGCTGACATCGTGGCGCTATCTCGGCCATCCGCCGCAGCGCTTCCTTCCCCGTGCGTTGCGGAAGCTGGCGATCGCACGCGGCTTCATGGTCTATGAAGGCCTGCGCTAGGGTCTGTTGGGATTCAGGATTCTCATCCGGGCTTGGTTGTGATTCAAGCTGTGGATGGACCGATTCGTTTTGACTGACGCCCAATGGGCGAAGATGGAACCACTTTGTCTCGGCAAGCCGA
>JAJYAH010000148.1 GCA_021779635.1 Pseudomonadota bacterium
GTCCTCGATCGGCGGGCACGAGCACACCAGATTGCGGTCGCCATAGACATTGTCGACCCGCCCGACCGGACACCAGTATTTGTCCGACCGCGAGGTGCCCGCCGGGAAACAGCCCTCGGCGCGGCTGTAGGCGCGTGCCCAGGCGTCGTCGGCGATATCGTGCACGGTGTGCGGGGCATGGCGCAGCGGCGAGGCCTCGACTTTCCAGCGGCCGGATTCGATCTCGGCAATTTCTCGCCGGATCGCGATCATGGCATCGCAGAACCGATCAAGCTCGGCCTTGGATTCGGATTCGGTCGGCTCGATCATCAGCGTGCCCGGCACCGGAAAGCTCATGGTCGGCGCATGGAAGCCGTAATCGATCAGCCGCTTGGCGATGTCGTCGACGGTGACGCCGCAAGAGGTCTTCAGCGGGCGCGGATCGACGATGCATTCATGCGCGACCCGGCCCCTGGCGTTGCGATAGAGCACCGGAAAATGCGGATCGAGCCTGGTCGCGATGTAGTTGGCATTGAGGATCGCGATCTCGGTAGCGCGCGTCAGGCCTTCGCCGCCCATCATCAGGATATAGACGTAGGAAATGGTCAGGATCGACGCCGAGCCGAACGGGGCGGCAGACACCGGCCCGACCGGAGTTGCCTTGGCGCCTTCGGCCGCGGTGTGTCCCGGCAGGAACGGCGCAAGATGCGCCTTGACGCCGATCGGTCCCATGCCCGGGCCGCCGCCGCCATGCGGAATGCAGAACGTCTTGTGCAAATTGAGATGGCTGACATCGGCGCCGTAATCGCCGGGCCGCGACAGCCCGACCTGCGCGTTCATGTTGGCGCCGTCGAGATAGACCTGTCCGCCGTGGCCATGCACGATGTCGCAGATCTCACGGATATGCTCCTCGAACACGCCATGGGTGGACGGATAGGTGATCATCACGGCAGCAAGATTATTTCCATGCTGCGCAGCCTTGGCGCGCAGATCATCGACGTCGACGTCGCCGCGCTTATCGCAGGCCACCACCACGACCTGCATGCCGGCCATGCTGGCGGAGGCCGGATTGGTGCCGTGCGCGGAGGAGGGGATCAGGCAGACATTGCGGTGCGGCTCGCGGCGCGCGGCATGATAGCCGCGGATCGCCAGCAGGCCGGCATATTCGCCCTGTGCGCCGGAATTCGGCTGCAGCGAGATCGCGTCATAGCCGGTGATGTCGCACAGCCACTGCTCCAGCCGCTCGAACAGCACGTGATAGCCCGCCGCCTGCGCGCGCGGCGCGAACGGATGCAGGTTGCCGAATTCGGGCCAGGTCAGCGGGATCATCTCCGCGGTGGCGTTCAGCTTCATGGTGCAGGAGCCCAGCGGAATCATCGCGCGGTCGAGCGCCAGATCACGGTCCGCTAGCTTGCGCATATAGCGCAACAGCTCGGTCTCCGAGCGGTGGGCATGAAACACCGGATGGGTCAGGAACGCGCGGTTGCGTTTCAACTCAGGAGGCAGCGCCTCGCGGCTGCCGGCTTCAACTGCCGCGTATTCAAGCCCGCCGCCGAACGCGCGCCACACCGCCTCGACCTGCGCCGCTGTCGTGGTCTCATCCAAGGCGATGCCGAGGGTACCGGAAGCGTCTTGGCCGATCCGCAGGTTGATCTTTTCAGCCAAGGCGCGGGCGACGATGTTTTGCTGCTTCGCGCCGGCATCCACCGTCACGGTGTCGAAAAACGCCTCGGATTTTGGCGCAAAGCCGAGCTTGCGCAAGCCGGCGGCGAGCGTGGCCGCGCGGCGATGCACCTGGCGGGCGATATGGGTCAGGCCCTCCGGGCCGTGATAGACCGCGTACATCGAGGCGATCACCGCCAGCAGCACCTGTGCGGTGCAGATGTTGGAGGTCGCCTTTTCGCGGCGGATGTGCTGTTCGCGGGTCTGCAGCGCGAGTCGATAGGCCGGCTCTCCCCGCGAATCGATCGACAGGCCGACAATGCGTCCGGGCAGCGAGCGCTTCAGCGCGTCGCGCACCGCCATATAGGCCGCATGCGGTCCGCCATATCCCATCGGCACTCCAAAACGCTGCGCCGATCCGATCGCGATATCCGCACCGAGTTCGCCGGGCGAGGCGAGCAATGTCAGCGCCAGGAGGTCGGCGGCCACGATCGCGAGCGCGCCCTTGGCGCGCGTCGCCGCGATCGCCGGGCGCAGGTCGCGCACCGCGCCGGTGGTTCCCGGATATTGCAGCAGCGCACCGAACACCTCGGCATGTTCGAGATCGGTTAAGGGATCGCCGACGATCACCTTCCACCCCAGCGGCTCGGCGCGGGTGCGCAGCACGGCCAGCGTCTGCGGATGCACTTCGGAATCGACAAAGAACGATCTGGTTTTCGCGTTCGTGGCGCGCTCCGCCAGCGCCATCGCCTCCGCCGCCGCGGTGGCTTCATCCAGCAAGGAGGCGTTGGCGACATCGAGGCCGGTCAGATCGCAGATCATGGTTTGGAAATTGAACAGCGCTTCGAGCCGGCCCTGGCTGATTTCCGGCTGATAGGGCGTGTAGGCCGTGTACCAGGCCGGATTCTCCAGGATGTTGCGCTGGATCACCGCCGGCAGAATCGTCCCCGAATAACCCTGGCCGATCATCGAGGTGAAGACCTGGTTCTGCGCGGCCAGCGCGGTCATATGCGCGAGCGCCTCGGTTTCGCTCAGCGGCAGCCCGAGATCGAGCGGCGCTTTCTGCCGGATCGATGCCGGCAGCGTCTCGGCCATCAGCGCGTTGAGGCTCCTGGCGCCGACCGTCTCCAGCATCGCGGCGACGTCGCGGGGCGAGGGGCCGATGTGCCGGCGCACGAAGCTGGCAGCGGCCTCATTGGCGGGTGTCGGGTGCGCGGTCATGGGTTTTTCCTCGTCGTCCAATCAGGCCGTATGCGTCTTGTAGGCGGCCTCATCCATCAGGCCGTCGAGCTCGCTCTTGTCCGCGATCTTCAATTTGAAAAACCAGGCCTTGCCGCCCGCGTCGGAATTGACCAGCGCCGGCTCGGCGGTGAGCGCGCCGTTGACCTCCAGCACTTCGCCTGAAATCGGCGCGTAGACGTCGGAGGCCGCCTTGACCGATTCGACCACGGCCGCGGCTTCCGCCTTCTTCAGGCTGCGGCCGACCTTCGGCAGATCGACGAACACCACGTCTCCGAGCTGGGACTGCGCATAGTCCGTGACGCCGACGGTTGCGACATCGCCCTCGATGCGGAGCCATTCGTGGTCTGACGTGTACAGCGTCGTCATGATCAATCCTTCAGCGTTTATAGGTGTTGGGAACAAAAGGCATGGCGGCGACCCGCAGCGGCATGCGCTGTCCGCGCAATTCGGCAAAGACCAATCCGCCCAGGGTGGCGTACGAAGTCGGCAGATAGCCCATCGCGACCGGCGCGTTGACGCTGGGACCGAATCCGCCCGAGGTGACGCTGCCGATCTGCATCGAGGAGGCCGCATCCGCGAACAGCGGCGCGCCTTCGCGCACCGGCGCGCGGCCTTGCGCTTTCAATCCGACGCGGCGGCGCGGCGCGCCCTTCTCAAGCTGATGCAGGATCTTGTCGGCGCCGGGGAAACCGCCGGGCCGCGCGCCACCATGGCGGCGGCTCTTTTGAATCGACCATTCCAGCGCGGCTTCGACCGGCGTCGTCGTGGCGTCGATGTCGTGGCCGTAGAGACAAAGCCCGGCCTCCAGCCGCAGGCTGTCACGCGCCCCGAGCCCGATCGGCAGCACGTCGCTGCTTTCAAGCAGCGTCCTTGCCAGGGCTTCGGCGTGTCCGGCCGGAACCGAGATCTCAAAGCCGTCCTCGCCAGTGTAGCCGGAGCGCGAGACGAAGCAATCGATGCCGTCGACCGTGTGCGGGCCGGCGTCCATGAACCGCATCGCCGGCGCTTCGGCGCAAAACCTTTCCAGCACGGAGGAGGCTTTCGGACCCTGCAGCGCGATCAGCGCGCGATCGGTCAAAGGCTCGATCTCGCAAACATCCGACAAGTTGGCGCGCAGATGCGCCTCGTCCTCGGCCTTGCACGCGGCGTTGACCACGACGAACAGATGGCTGCCGAAATTCGCCACCATCAGGTCGTCGAGCAGGCCGCCAGCGGCATTGGTGAATTGTGCGTAGCGCTGGCGGCCGGCGGCAACGCCAAGAATGTCCTGCGGCACCAGCCGTTCCAGCGCCAGGGCGGCATCCTCGATCTTGCCGGATTTTGGCCGCAGCGCGATTTGGCCCATATGCGAGACGTCGAACAGGCCGGCATTGGTGCGGGTATGCAGATGTTCCCTGAGCACGCCGGTTGCATATTGCACGGGCATGTCATAGCCCGCGAACGGCACCATCTTGCCGCCGCAGGATGCATGCAGCGCATGCAAAGGGGTATGTTTCAACGGTGAATGCAGAGAAGATTGATCTTGGCGCGCAAGCATCACAGGGCCCCTCGCGGTTGCCGGGGAAAATTCCCCGCAAACCTGTCGAAGCCCCATCTGTCGCTGTGCCTGAGAGTATTATCCCGTCGGCGGACACATCCGGGTTCCAGGCCCGGCGGCGTCTCTTTCCAGATGCTATCTAGTCACGCGGTCCGTTTGCCTGAGAGTTTCCGGGGCGGTTGCTCCTTCGGCGCCGGCCTAAAGCCGATCTCTCCCGACGTGACTGTCCTAAACAGATAGGAGAAAAACACGGCGCCGCCATGGCTGTCAACGCAGCTGCAGCATCTATCAACCGGTCTTGTGCTGGTGCGGCAAGCCCCTGATCCGCTGCACACTTTCTGGACAGCGCCGTGACCCCCGTCTAAAAGCGGGGCGGTGGAGCGCGGTCAGCAAAAGTGGGATCCGGTTTTGCGTCCGGTCGCGCCCTAAATCATTGAGTGGGCGCATGATCTTGCCAAACCGCTGCACATTTTGGCGGATCATGGGTCGAAATATCCGCCTGCGGGCGAGGGCGCGATTGGACCAACATGAGCGGCGTTAACGAGATCAGGTCGACATTTCTGAGCTACTTCGCGGCCCAGAGCCACGAGATCGTGCCGTCGTCGCCGCTGGTGCCGCGCAACGATCCGACATTGATGTTCACCAATGCCGGCATGGTGCAGTTCAAGAACGTCTTTACCGGCGTCGAGAAGCGTCCCTACCAGCGCGCCACCACCTCGCAGAAATGCGTGCGCGCCGGCGGCAAGCATAACGATCTCGACAATGTCGGCTACACGGCGCGGCATCACACGTTTTTCGAGATGCTCGGCAATTTCTCGTTCGGCGATTATTTCAAGGACCGTGCCATCGAGCTGGCCTGGAACCTCGTCACCAGGGAATTCGGTCTGCCGAAGGATAAACTGACGGCGACGGTGTATATCGACGACGACGAGGCGTTCGGCCTCTGGAAGAAGATCGCAGGATTGCCGGAGTCCCGCATCATCCGCATCGCGGGTTCCGACAATTTCTGGCAGATGGGCGACACCGGTCCCTGCGGGCCGTGTTCGGAGATTTTCTACGACCACGGCGACAAGGTCTGGGGCGGGCCGCCGGGTTCGGCGGAAGCCGACGGCGACCGTTTCATCGAGATCTGGAATCTCGTGTTCATGCAGTTCGAGCAGCTTGCGCCGGGTGTCCGCAACCCGCTGCCGAAGCCGTCGATCGATACCGGCGCGGGACTGGAGCGCATCGCCGCCGTGCTGCAGGGCAAGCACGACAATTACGACATCGATCTGTTCGTCGCGCTGATCCACGCCATCGCCGAATTGACCGGGGCCGATCCGCAGGGCGAGCAGAAGGCCTCGTTGCGGGTGATCGCCGATCACCTGCGCGCGTCGTCGTTCCTGATCGCCGACGGCGTGCTGCCGTCGAATGAAGGCCGCGGCTATGTGCTGCGCCGGATCATGCGCCGTGCGATGCGTCACGCGCAATTGCTCGGCGCCAAGGACCCGCTGATGTATCGACTGGTCTGGGCGCTGGTGCGCGAGATGGGGCAGGCCTATCCCGAACTGGTGCGCGCCGAGAGCCTGATCGAGGAGACGCTGCGGCTGGAAGAAACCCGGTTTCGCAAGACGCTGGAGCGCGGGCTGTCGATCCTCGACGAGAAGAGCAGCTCGCTCAAGAAGGGCGACATGTTCGACGGCGATACGGCATTTACGCTGTACGACACCTATGGCTTTCCGCTCGACCTCACCCAGGATGCGCTGCGCAACCGCGGCATTTCCGTTGACATCGCCTCCTTTACCGATGCGATGGACCGCCAGCGCGCGAAAGCGCGCGCGGCGTGGGCGGGAAGTGGCGATACCGCGAGCGAGAACGTCTGGTTTCCTTTGCGCGAGAAACTCGGCGCCACCGAATTCCTGGGCTACGAGACCGAGACCGCCGAAGGCGTGGTGGCCGCACTGGTGAAGGACGGCAGGGATGTCGAGAGCCTCAAGGCCGGCGAGAGCGGCGCCATCGTCCTGAACCAGACGCCGTTTTATGCGGAGTCCGGCGGCCAGGTCGGCGACACCGGCCTGATGACCGGCGAGGGTGTGCGGTTTCGCGTCACCGACACCCAGAAGAAGGCCGGCGATCTGTTCGTGCATCAGGGCACCGTCGAGCAGGGCACGTTGAAGCCGGGAACGCCGCTGCAGCTCGACGTCGATCACGTCCGACGCGCCTCGATCCGCGCCAATCACTCCGCGACGCATTTGCTGCACGAAGCCTTGCGGCAGGTGCTCGGCGATCACATCGCCCAGCGCGGCTCGCTGGTGGCGCCAGACCGGCTGCGTTTCGATTTCGTGCATCAAAAGCCGATCACATCAGACGAATTGAGCCGTATCGAGGACATCGCCAACGACGTGGTGCTGGAGAATGGCGAGGTTACCACGCGGCTGATGGCGGTGGATGATGCGCGGGATTCCGGCGCCCGCGCGCTGTTCGGCGAGAAATATGGCGACGAGGTCCGCGTGGTCTCGATGGGCAATGCCGCGCGCGATGGTGCGGCCAGCAACGCGCTCGGCTGGTCGGTGGAATTGTGCGGCGGCACCCATGTGCGCCGGACCGGCGACATCGGCCTGATCTCGGTAACCAGCGAAAGCGCGGTGTCATCAGGCGTTCGCCGCATCGAGGCGCTGACCGGCCGTCGCGCGCGACATCATGCCAACGAGACCATCGCGCTCGCCAAATCGGCCGCCGGTGAATTGCGCACCACGCTCGACGAGATGCCGGCACGGATCGCTGCATTGATGGAAGAGCGCAAGAAGCTCGAGCGCGATCTGTCTGATGCACGCAAGAAGCTGGCGATGGGCGGCGGCGCTTCGTTGAACGGCGCGGCGGCGGGTACCGCCGCCGGCGTTCGCGAGGTCGGCGACGTCAAGCTGATGATGCGTTCGGTCGAAGGCATCGAGATGAAGGATCTCAAGAGCCTAGTCGATGACGGCAAGAAACAGCTCGGCTCCGGTGTCGTCGCCATCGTCGGCGTCACCGAGGAGGGCAAGGCCGGCGTCGTCGTCGGGGTCACCAGCGATCTCACCTCGCGCTACAACGCGGTCGATCTGGTGCGCGTCGCCTCCGAAGCGCTTGGCGGCAAGGGCGGCGGCGGGCGGCCGGACATGGCGCAGGCCGGCGGTCCCGATGGCGCCAAGGCGAAGGCCGCGCTCGATGCCATCGAAAAGGCGATCGGCGGCGCATAATGTAGCGGGCGAGAACGCGTTGATCGAGCGAGCGGGCCAAGATGGAGCGGTTTCCTGGCCGATCCCGGAGCTTTGCCTGAAATTAATCCTTACGTTTCCAGACGAGATATAGCGTGCCCTCGAATTTCGGCTGAGGATTGCCACTGCTGGATGGGGGCTCCCAGCCTGAAAAACTCAGGGCGACGTCGGTTACACTGACGCCCTGGCAGTTCTGCCGTACCGTCTGCACCCTGATTTTTGGCCATAAAATCCAGGGCAGACGGCGCTTTGGCCGGGATACCCGTGCCAGACGGGCGAGAATGCCTGAGCCCAGGCGAGCGGAAAGCCGTGTCGATTGATCTAAAGACATCGTCGCACCCTTTATTAGGACTGTAATTAAAACTTACATAACACAGTGTAAGAGTCAAACATTAATCGAGCATTAACCATTATTGGGGGTAACGGATCGATTCGGGTCTGTAAGGCTTTGGTCAGCGGTAATGTTCTGTTACCTTAATAAAGGGTAAAGAGGCCTTGGAACCGACAAATGGCGCTGTCTCCGGATGTTGTGCGGCAGGTCGAGCAGGATTTGCTCGTGAAGGCAGACGTGCTGGCTTACCATATCGGTAATTTGGTAGTGACAGACGCGGAGCGAGCCCGAGCCGTCTATGAGGAAATCGTCGCACGTCTGAGAAATGCGGTTTCGCCTGCCGCCGATTTGGCGCCGAAATCCGAACTGCTATCGCTGGATCGTCGGCCCAACGTGCGCCTTGCCAAATCCGGCGGCGACGAAATCGAGGATTTCATTCTGGACATCCTGGCCCATAGCCCTCGTGGATTGTCGGTTCAGGAAATCGTTGATGGCCTTGTCGAGGCGGAGATCGAGATCAAGCGCGCGACGCTGGTCGTTCGCCTTCACCGCATGGTGCAAGCGGGCAAGCTGACGTCGCGAACCCACGGACACTACGTCCTGAGCGAAGCCGAGCACAATCGGCGGCAGACGGCCTGAGTAATCGCCACAGCGATTGCAGGGACGGGTTATCCTTTGCGCAGGAACACATACTCGGCGGAATAGGGCGCGCTGCGGGTGCTGCCGGCCTTCTCACAGGCGCCGTCGAGCTTTCCGCCCTGGGTATTGATCCGCTGCACCGTGGTGACGCCGGTGAGGACGCCGCTGCCGCGCTGGGAAACCACGCCGAGCTTCAACCACGCAATATCGTTCGGCGTCGCACCCGGAGCGCTGCCGGCGACCTTGGCGACCACGGCGCTGCCGTCAGTGTGCTCCCAGGTCGGCCCGGCATAGTGGCGGCCGACGGTCTTGCCATCCAGCAGCAAGGTCGCGATCGGCTCGCGGAACGCCCAGGCCAATTTGCCGTCGGCGCCGGCCTTGCATTCGTAGACCTGCGCGCCTTCGGCGTGAACGCTGAGCGCAACGGCTTCGCCCGGCGCCGCAATGGCGGCGGGAAGCGCCGTCTCGGCGGCGGACACGCTGGCCAGCGAACCCAGCAACAGCAGCGCGAGCGTGGCAGTCCTTTGGATCGGCAAGCTCATGCCGCCATCGCCTTGGTCAGGTTCTCCGCGACCTTGTCGAGGAATCCGGTGGTGGACAGCCAGCGCTGGTCGGCGCCGACCAGCAGGGCCAGATCCTTGGTCATGAAGCCGGCTTCGACGGTGTCGACGCACACTTTTTCCAGCGTCAGCGCGAATTTTTCGAGGGCGGCGTTATTGTCGAGCTTGGCGCGATGCGACAGCCCGCGGGTCCAGGCGAAGATCGAGGCGATCGAATTGGTCGAGGTCTCCTTGCCCTTCTGATGCTCGCGATAGTGCCGCGTCACGGTGCCGTGGGCGGCCTCGGCCTCTACCGTCTTTCCGTCTGGCGTCATCAAGACCGAGGTCATCAGGCCGAGCGAGCCGTAGCCTTGCGCGATGGTGTCGGACTGTACGTCGCCGTCGTAGTTTTTGCAGGCCCAGACGTATCCGCCCGACCATTTCATCGCAGCAGCCACCATGTCGTCGATCAGGCGATGTTCGTAGGTGATCTTCTTCTCGTCGAATCTGGCCTTGAATTCGCGGTCGAAGATTTCCTGGAAGATGTCCTTGAAGCGCCCGTCATAGACCTTGAGAATGGTATTCTTGGTCGACAGATAGACCGAATAATTCTTGGAAAGGCCCTGGTTGAACGAGGCGCGGGCAAAATCGGCGATTGAATCGTCGAGGTTGTACATCCCCATCGCCACGCCGGCGCTCGGGGACTTGTAGACTTCCCGTTCGATCACCTGGCCGTCGTCGCCGACGAATTTCATGGTCAGCGTGCCCTTGCCCGGAAACCTGAAGTCGGTGGCGCGGTACTGATCGCCGAAGGCGTGGCGGCCGATGATGATCGGCTTGGTCCAGCCCGGCACCAGCCGCGGCACGTTCCTGCAGATGATGGGCTCGCGGAACACCACGCCGCCCAGGATGTTGCGGATGGTGCCGTTGGGCGATTTCCACATTTCCTTCAGGCCGAATTCCTTCACCCGGGCTTCGTCCGGCGTGATGGTGGCGCATTTGACGCCGACGCCGATCTTCTTGATGGCGTTGGCGGCGTCGATGGTGACCTGATCGTTGGTCTTGTCGCGGTATTCCATCCCGAGGTCGAAATACATCAGGTTGATATCGAGGAACGGGGTGATCAGCTTGTCCTTGATGTATTGCCAGATGATCCGGGTCATCTCGTCGCCGTCGAGTTCGACGACGGGGTTGGTCACCTTGATTTTTGCCATGGCAGATCGGGCCTTTTTGGGATAGCGCGTTTCGGGACGAATGGGGGACGAATGGGGTGATTGCATCCGCGCTATAGCACTGCAAACGCCCTGGCGAAAGCCAAGGCGTTATGCACTTTGCGCCCATCCTGTTGGCTTGAAACGCCGCCTGCGTGGTCGCGCCGGCCACCACATCCCAGGTCACGAAGATTCCGCAGATCAGGTGCAGCGCGATCACGAAGAACGCCGTGAATGGCACGAGGTAGATCAGGAAGATCAGGAACTGCCTGGCGCTCATCAGCCTGAGCGCGACGATCCAGAACCGGAAATCGATCTTGAAGGCGAGATCGGCCAGCCACAATGTGGCGTAGCCGACGATGACGGTGGCCAGCGCAATCAGCCCGTTGATGACGGCCCATCCCATGATCTGGTTGGTAATGCCTGGGCAGGAAAGCCTCCCTGTGTCCGGGCCCTTGAACCGGCTTTCGGGTTCGTTTTGCAGGTTCGTTTTTATTGTGATTGATACCGTATTTGAAATCGAGGCGCGCACGAGACGTCGCTTGCAAATCCCCGTTGAGACTTCGCTCGAGGATTCATTGATGGCGCTAAGGTGATTATT
The DNA here is from genome assembly GCA_021779635.1 of Pseudomonadota bacterium. The sequence goes on from JAJYAH010000148.1 coordinate 10,975, forward strand.
TTGCTTGAGAAACGCCAGGCAAGGGCCCATCGAAATGGGCCGGCCGCTAGGGGTTGAATCAGGCTCTTAGGAACTTGATTCAAGATCTTCAGAAGTTGAATCAGAAGGTGAAGTGAGATGTCCGGCTCGGGCACCGACAGGACCAAATCAGGCGTCGATCTGGCGGGGCCCATCGTGATTCTGGTCGAGCCGCAGCTCGGCGAGAACATCGGCATGGCGGCACGCGCGATGGGCAATTTCGGGCTGACGCGGCTAAGGATCGTCAATCCGCGCGACGGCTGGCCTAACGTTCAGGCCCGGCGCGCGGCCTCCGGCGCCGACCATATCCTGGACCATGTCGAGCTGTTCGATACCGTGGAGCAGGCGGTCGCCGACTGCACGCTGCTGCTCGCGACCACCGCCCGCGCGCACGACCAGGCCAAGCCCGTGATTGCCCCGGAAGCCGCCGCGCGCGAGATCGCGAGCCAGTGCCTCGGCGGCGGCAAGGTCGGCATCCTGTTCGGCCGCGAGCGTTACGGGCTGCAGAACGAGGAGGTGGCGCTCGCCAACCGCATCGTCACCTTCCCGGTCAATCCTGGCTTCG
>JAJYAH010000926.1 GCA_021779635.1 Pseudomonadota bacterium
GACCTTGAGCTGGTAGCTCGCGATGTTGACCTTGCGGCCGTTCACCTTGACGTGGCCGTGGTTGATGAACTGGCGCGCGGCGAACATCGTGGCGACGAACTTGGCGCGGAACACCACGGTGTCGAGGCGGCGCTCGAGGAGGCCGATCAGGCGTTCGCCGGTGTCGCCCTTCAGCCGGCTGGCTTCGACATAGATGCCGTGGAACTGGCGCTCGCTGATGTTGGCGTAATAACCTTTAAGCTTCTGCTTGGCGCGCAGCTGCACGCCGAAGTCGGAGAGCTTGCCCTTGCGGCGCTGGCCGTGCTGGCCGGGGCCGTATTCCCTGCGGTTCACCGGGCTCTTCGGGCGGCCCCAGATATTCTGGCCCATACGGCGATCGATCTTGTATTTCGCCTCACTGCGCTTAGTCATCGCGTCCTCTTGATATGCATAGCCATCGCGGATGCGATAGCGTTCTTGTTTTCAAAGTTGAGGAAACGCGCCCTCCTGTGCGCCGGGAATTTCCCGGTGCCGACAGGCCCAGCCCTTAAGCTTGAAAGGATGGGCCACGGGTCGCGAAACGCAACGCGGGCCGAAATCGGCCCGCGAGCAGGCGGTTTCTAGGGAGAAATGGCCGTTCTGTCAAATGCTCCGCCATGCCGCGATCCCCCGGACCGGCTCTCCGCGCCGCTTTGCCGTGATCGAGGTGGCTCTCGAGTTCACGGCGCGGGCGAAGCCAGCGGCGTGATCCTGACCGCCGGATAAATCACAAGTATTTTCAATGGCTTGCTTCGTGGATCCCGGCGTCGTGCAGCACTAGACCCGCTTCAGCGCTTGATGCCTTCAAAACTTGCCGCGATACCGCCGGCAAACAGCGACCAGTCGAAGCCGAGCGCCAGCGCCACATAGCCCCGCTCGATCATCCGGTTGGCCTGTTCCGGCGTCCGCGCCACACCACCGATCGGGACGCCGCTCTTGAGAATGCCGGCCTCGGCGCGTGCCATCAGCGCGAGCACTTCTGGATCATCCGCGCGGCCGCGTTTGTCGATGCTGGTGGCGAGGTCGCCGGGTCCAATCACCGCGACGTCGATGCCGGGCGTCGCCATGATCTCGTCGATGCGGTTGACCGCCTCGACATGTTCGATCGTGATCATGCAGATCATGTCATCGTCGGCGGTCGCCATGTAGTCGGGCATCGAGACGCCCCAGCGAAACGGGGCGTGGAACGGTCCCCAGAGCCGGTCGCCGCGCGGCGGGTAGCGCACGCTACGGACGGCCTTGTCGGCATCCTCGCGGCTGCAGATCATCGGAAAATTGATCCCCAATGCGCCGATATCCATCGGCGCCTTGGCGAGCCAGGGTTCGTTGGCGGCAATCCGCGCTAGCGGAACGCAAGGCGTGCCTGACGTGGCGACGATCATCCCGTGCGCGGAACCAAGGTCGATCGGACCGTGCTCAAGATCGACGATGATCCAGTCGAGCCCTGAACGCGCCATGATCTGCACGGTCTGAATGCTGGGAATTGTCGCAATCGCTCCAAACGTGGGACGTCCCTCCCGCCATAACTTCCGAAGGCGATTGAGGGGTGCAGGCGTTGCGGGCGTCAAATCCGAAACTCCGTGGGCTGATGGAAGAAACCAGGTTCGCTTGGAAGCTAGCAGTGCCGCATGATGCCGGAAAGATCAGTTTGCCTTCACGCCGGGGCGCGGCCGCCGAAAAACGGCGTCAGCGCGTGGCTCAGCCGGTGCGGCCGCTTCGAGGTAAAAATCATTTCGGCGCCGGCATGATCGGCATCGCCGCCGGCGGGCTTCAGCAAATCCGCCACCCGCCGGGCGATCGCGGGCGCAGGATCGATCCAGTCCACCGGCCATGGTGCCAGGGCTACGAACCGGTCCATCAGCAAGGGATAATGGGTACAGGCCAGCACGACTGTGTCGGTACGCGCTAAAACCTCTTCGCTCTCCCCGACAAAACACGGTGCGAGTTCGGCCAGGATTTCCGGATCCTGCACCTCACGGCCGCTCAAGGCTGCTTCAGCCAGCGAGGCGAGATTCGCCGAGCCCACCAGCGTCACCTCGCAGCCTTGCGCGAAGTCGCGGATCAGCGCCTTGGTATATTCGCGTTGCACGGTGCCCTTGGTGCCGAGCACCGACACGCGCCTTGTTTTCGAACGCATGCAGGCCGGTTTGATGGCAGGCACCGTTCCGACAAAGGGAAGTTTGTACTCGCTGCGAAGATGCGACATCACCAGCGTCGAGGCGGTGTTGCAGGCGATCACGACCAGGTCGGGGGCGTGGGCGGCGATCAATTCGCCGATCAGCGGCACCACGCGGGCGATGATCCGGTCCTCGCTATGGTGGCCGTAGGGAAAGAACGCATCGTCGGCGACATAGACATAATGCGCGTCAGGCCGCGTGGCGACGATTTCACGCAATACCGTGAGGCCGCCAAGGCCGGAATCGAATACCAGAATCGTCGGAGCCGCAGACACGCCGCAATCCTAGCCGATCCGGGGTTACCATTCAGTTGTTATTGCACGCCCGCATGGGTGCGCCGCGTGGCTGCTGGGCGCCGGCTGGACCGGGGGGAGGTCACACCGCCGCATGGGCTGACGCTGCGACGCTGCCCATGGGGCCCGTTTTCGATCAGCTCTCGCCGAACACCCGCCTGAAAATCGTATCGACGTGCTTGAAGTGATAGCCGAGATCGAATTGCTCCGATATCTCGGCATCGCTGAGATATTTCTTCACGTCG
>JAJYAH010000927.1 GCA_021779635.1 Pseudomonadota bacterium
TCGTCGGCTGGGAATTTACGCTCGTCAAGAATGCTGAGCATTTCACGCCCGACATTGCCGGTCGCTCCGACCAGCGCGACTTTGTAACCCATCGTTCACTCTCCGAAGAAAAATGCCTCACCCCCACCCGCAGTGGAAAGGGAAGAGGCAGCGCTTCTATGCGAGAAACGCCGCCAAGACAACGTTATACCTGGGCATGCCCTTCGGCGCTCAGCGGCGCCTTGGGCATCTGATGCGATCGTTTTCGACCACCCCTGCCAACCCAGAATATCACACCAGAATTCATCCGGCGCTGACAAGCTTTGCCGACGAATGCTGTGCGACGCTGGCCCGCCTGATTGCCTATGTGGGCTGTCTTACCCTGCTTGGCATTTCCGCGTTGCATCTATGGGACCAACTGCCGACGGCCGCGACCATCGAACCCGCCGGCAAGCCGGGCTGGAGCGTGGCATCGCGCTCGCGCCCGTCCTTCGCCGTCAGGTCACTTGATCCGCCAGAAAAATCAGAGGCTTACACCATTTTTCGACACCCCGAGGGAGGCCGCAAGGACGTTTTCCATTGGGGCCCGCCGGACGAAAAGCCGGTTGCGGAACTTGAGATCTATCGTCCCGGCGGCGAATTGAGCCAGTCGGAAGCCTTCCCGTCAGATGCCGTGGAGGCCGAAATCGCCGCCCGAATGGGTGCTTACGGCGGGCGCGGGCTGGAAGCGGCGGGCGTGGTCGACAGCCAGTTCGGCACGGTGACGCTGCTCCGCCCAACCGGCCATTCCGACGGGGCAAAAGCCTGCCTTGGCTTTATCAAGCGCATTGGCGATCCACCGTTGCAAATATCCGGCTGGTCGTGCCAGGGCAGCGGAGTACCTGTTCGGCGCGCCGCGATCGGCTGCATGCTGAACCGGCTGACGCTGCTTGCGTCCGGAAATGAGCCGAAACTGGCCGCATTATTCGCCCGCGCCGAGCTGAAGCGTGGCAACAGCACGACGGCGGCAACGCCCGCCATCTCGGCGGATTGGGTGATGGGTAACGAAAACCCCCGGCTGCGCGGTCCTCTCTAGATTGGCCCATCAGCCAAGGTGCTGGTTTTGATACGAGTTTTTTGCCCGCCCGGCATTATTCTGACGAAGTGTGGCTCGATTGACCTTGTGACGGCATGCCCTGCGGCTAGAATGGCCGCCGAAACGGATATGGCGGCCGGCCCGCCCATGAGGACCTGATGACCCCCAAACTTCCTTCTGCGAGCAAACTTGCGGTGTTGCTAGCCGCTACCGCCCTTGTCGCGATCGGCTTTGACACGGCACCGGCCAGCGCGCAGACACAGCCGCCGGCCAGCGCGCAGAAGCAGACCGCTGTGCAGAAGCAGGCCAAGCACCGATATGACGACCGGGGCCGTCACTATTACGGGCCGAATGGACCCAACGAGTCCTACCAGCAGGGCCCGCACACGCGCATTTACGTCACCAAGCGCTCCTGGCTTGACGCCGGCGTCGAGGTATTGCCGGGCGACCGCAAATTCACCGATTACGCGTTTCCTCCGGAGGTCGGCTATCCGTCGTTCGGCCGCGAGAACAACAATCGCCCGATCGACCGGCAGCCGCTCTATCCGCCGTCTGATTTGGGCGGGTATCCGCAGGGCATCCCGCTGTATTGAGCGGGAGTACCAGCGTCCCTGCAACACGCAGGGACCAGTAGGCTGTGGCATCTCGACTAAAAACGACTGCTCGGCGACTTCGCCCAATAGCGAATGCTTGCGGCCCCGGCTCAAGGCCGGGACTCCGATGCGGGAAGCTCTCGTTCAGCCGTGCAACGCCTGCAATTCTTTCAAAATCGCCTCGCCCATCTGCGCGGTCGATACCGCAATGGTGCCCTCGGACTTGATGTCGGCGGTGCGCAGGCCATTTGCGAGCACCGCGGCGATCGCCGCATCCACCTTGTCGGCAAGCGCGCCCATGTCGAAAGAATAGCGCAGCGCCATACCAAACGAGGCAATCATCGCGATCGGATTGGCGAGACCCTTGCCCGCGATATCGGGCGCCGAGCCGTGTACCGGCTCAAACAGGGCTTTCCGCTTTTTGGTCTTGACGTCGACCTCGCCCAGCGAGGCCGACGGCAGCATGCCGAGCGAGCCGGTCAGCATCGCCGCGATATCCGAGAGCATGTCGCCGAACAGGTTGTCGGTCACGATGACGTCGAACTGCTTCGGCCATTTCACCAGATTCATGCCGCCGGAGTCGGCGAGCTGGTGCTCAAGCTGCACATCCTTGTATTCGCGGGCATGAACCTGGGTGACGACCTCGTTCCAGAGCACGCCGGATTTCATCACGTTGCGCTTTTCCATCGAGGTCACTTTGTTGCGGCGCTTGCGCGCCAGATCGAACGCGACGCGGGCGATTCGCTCGATCTCGTAGGTGTCATAGACCTGGGTGTCGATGGCGCGCTTCTGACCGTTACCGAGATCGGTGATGGTCTTGGGTTCGCCGAAATACACTCCGCCGGTAAGCTCGCGCACGATCATGATGTCGAGGCCCTCGACCACCTCGCGCTTCAGGCTCGAAGCATCCGCGAGCGCGGGATAACAGACCGCGGGACGCAAATTCGCGAACAGGCCGAGATCCTTGCGCAGCCGCAATAGCCCGGCTTCGGGGCGCGCCTCGTAGGGGACGCTGTCCCACTTGGGGCCCCCGACCGCGCCGAAGATCACGGCGTCGGCCGCTGCCGCCTGGGCCATGGTAGCAGC
>JAJYAH010000928.1 GCA_021779635.1 Pseudomonadota bacterium
GTGGCGGCGGCCCGACAGGCTTCACAGGCGCCACGTTCTCGTGGCAGCGGGGTTCTCGTTCCTTCTCGGCTTAGCCTTCAATCAGCTCATCTTGCTGTTCGTCCATCGGATGCGGCCGTATGATGCCGGTGTCTCCCAGCTCCTGATCGCGCATAGTGCCGATCCGTCGTTTCCATCGGATCACGCAACGGCGACCTTTGCCATCGCCGCGGCGTTCCTTCTGCACGGGATGCGACGAATGGGGCTCGGCTTCCTCGCGGCAGCCTTGCTGATGATCTTGTCGCGCGTTTACATCGGAACGCATTACGCAAGCGATGTCTTAGGCGGGGCCTTGACCGGAATTGTTGCGGCTGCCGTGGTTCGCTCGATCTATTGGGAAGGCACGCGCGCCGATCGCTTCATCACGGGATTATTATAGGAATCCTTAAAATGACGACGGATGCCGATGTCTCTGTTCTCCGACGTCACCGCCCTCATCCCGTCGCATCCCGCATTTCCCTTGTGCGGGGCCTCCCCTTTACATGGGGGCCGAGATGAAACTTGACATAGCTTCGATAGACTTCAACCAACCATTCCTGCCCCAACTCAAGCAGTGGTTCTTTTCACAGCTTGAGGCACCGTATAGCGCGTTCGTTTCTAACCTGCTTTTGGTCGTTCTTGCGGTCGTTCTCGTGACAACTGGTATCCTTATCAGTTGGATAGCGACGCATCCAGCCCAGGCTCAACGTGTCATCGTGGGCTGGCGACGGCGCTCGCGCGTACGGCGAGCAGAGCGTTACCTTCGACGCGCTTTGACTTTTCTGCTGCGTCGCGTTGATGTTGTCGGCGCCTATGGCTTGTCGTTCTCGATCGCGCTCGGCACTCTGTTCCTGGGCATCTGGTTCTTCGGCAGCGTCCTTGAGGATCTGCTGGCGTATAATGGCACGGCGCTCTTTGATGTGCCCGCCGCCGATTTCATTGCCGCCCATCGCATCGCCTGGCTCACCACCGTCATGCAAGCGACAAGCCTTCTCGGGAGTGGCAGTGCCATGACTATTGTTGCTCTCGGCGCCGCAGTCTTTCTGCGTCATCGCGGGCATGGTTGGCGGCTAACCCTCTTCCTGCTCGCGGTTGTGATTGGCGCCGCGATCCTGGATCTGGCGACCGGCTGTCTGATTGCCCGGCCGCGACCGCCTGCGGCCGAGAGGATTGCCTCGACGACCGCCTACGGTTTCCTGCTGGGTCAGACTGCGGTCTCGGTGCTTTATGGCGCCGTGGCGTACCTTATCGCTGCGAGCCGATCCACCTGGCAAGGCAAGGTCTTCATTTGGGCCGGCGCCATTCTTGTCGCCTTCCTGATCGGGGTTTCGCGCATATACCTTGGCACGGATTGGTTCACCGACATACTCAGTCGCTGGGCACTTGCGCTCGTCTGGCTCTCAGCTGCACTCGTCGTTGCCGCGATTATTGAACAATCTTCGGGCACCACCGTTGCGCCCGCGGAAGAACCCGCCCTCGTCGACTCGGCCACTGAAGCGCCACCCGAGCCGCCGTCCATTCAAGACATCCGACGCTCGGAGGTTTCGATCGACGGACTTAGCAAGTCCGAGGTGGCGGAACGTCGTAGCCGGGGCGAAGTGAACATAGTCAAGGAGCGGACCAGCCGTTCTATTGCGGACATCCTGAGGGCCAACCTCTTCACTCGATTTAACGCCCTCCTTGGTGGCCTGTTCGTCGTGATCCTGCTCATTAGCGGGAAACAGGATGCGCTCTTCGGATTAGTCTTGGTCGCCAATACCGCGATCGGCGTAGTCCAGGAGCTCCGCGCAAAGCGCACGCTCGATCGCCTAAGGGTGCTAGTCGCACCCCGAACTCAGGTCGTCCGCGACGGCGCCGTTCAGAATGTGTCGGCGGACGAGATCGTCATTGGCGATGTGCTCGAATGCCATCCTGGCGATCAAGTGCCCATTGATGGCGTGCTATTGGCTGCTCAAAATCTTGAGGTCAACGAGGCGTTGCTCACGGGGGAGGCCGAGCCGATTGCTAAATCCCGTGGTGAATTGGTGTTGTCCGGTAGCTTCGTCGTTGCCGGTAGCGGCCGCTTGCAAACGGTCCAGATCGGCGAAGCGTCGTATGCCCGTCGCCTCGCGCAGGCGGCACGGAAATTCTCCCTCTCTCCGTCACAACTCCGGCGTGGCACCAACGATATTCTTCGGTATGTCACCTGGGCGCTCATCCCGACCGCGATCCTCTTGTTCATCACTCAACTCTTGTACAGTCCGGCCGGGGCCCACGATGCGGCCGTGAGTTCCATCGCCGGCGTCGTCGGCATGGTGCCCGAAGGCCTGGTGCTGCTGACGAGCACTGTGATGGCCATCGCCGTCGTCAGACTTGCCGGCTATGGAGCGCTCGTTCAGGAACTGGCCGCCGTCGAGCTGTTGGCCCGAGTAGACGTCATTTGTGCCGACAAGACCGGCACGCTTACCGAGGGTAGTTCCACGCTCGAAGAAATCGTTCCGGCAAGCGTGGCGGCTGATCATTCGCCTGCTCCGCTCTCGGCCAATGTACGAGACGTGCTTGGGGCCTTCGCCCACGACGAAACAAGTCCGACCGCGAGTTCGATCGCTCTGAGAGATGTGTGCCCGCGCCCGACCGCGGCAGAGTGGAACGTTGTCGGATCGGTTCCTTTCTCCTCAACCCGCAAGTGGAGCGCTCTCACTTTCGCCAGTGGCGGCACCTGGATCCTAGATC
>JAJYAH010000149.1 GCA_021779635.1 Pseudomonadota bacterium
CTCGTCACCCCGGGCGACATCATCCCGGAATGGTGGGCGAGATCATCTCGGAATGGTGGGCGACATCAAATCGGAACGGTGGGCGAGATCATTCCGGAATGGTGGGCGACATCGAGCGGAATCAGCAGGTTTTCCGAAAAGGTCATGCTCAAACAAAAAGATAGAGCGAGATGGCGATTCAACGAAGAGCCATCTCGCTCTAGCTGGCGTGCGCGTTTCTTGGCCGGTTATCGCAGCTCTATGCTCCACAACACTCGACCGGCGAACGCCCTGGAGGACGTTACGGACATCAACCGACGCCTAATTTCGCTTGAGTGCCTGTATTAGAAGCACTGCGTGACATTTACGGTTTGTGTTCTTCCGTCATGCCCGGGAACCGTCACGGTCTGGGTGGGACAGCCCGGCACATAGGGTCGTTCCGAAGGTGCGACAGCCGGCGGATATCGATGCACCCAATCCCAGGGAACGTCATACGTGTAGTGGATATCGCCTGACGATGGTTGCGCAATATCTGCCGGGAGCTCGCCGTTCGATGGCCCGTAGAAGCCGTCGTCCTCCACTGCTGGCCAGAGACCGCCATTGTTGCGGTGATGCCGCAGTGGTCGGTGGCCTGAAAGACGGGAAACCGAATGCGCCGAAGCGAACACACCGTGGGTCGATGCTCCCGACCGGGCGAATGTTTCGTTCGCGGCAAGCATCACTGCGATTGCGCCGAGAGATGCGATAAACGCCGGATATATTTTATACATCATGGTACGCACCGATTCGTTGTTACTGAGCGGCAGCCCATCCCACGCTAGGTGGCGCATTTCGTGCCCGCAAATGCGTAGTTAATTATTGGTTAAGATGTAACGTTAATGGACGGGCACAGGGATCGCGATCCGGCAATTCCCGCTAGTTGAACGCCATGCCGCCGCTCATCGCGACAGTCTGGCCGGTCATGTAGGGATTGTCGAGCAGCATCATGACAGCTTGTGCGACTTCTTCGGCCTTACCAAAACGACCCATTGGAATCCGGCTGATGAGATCGTGCTGACCTTTCATCATATCCGTTTCGATCAGCGAGGGTGCGACGGCATTGACGGTAATGCCTTCCTTCACGAGCCGGGCGGCGTAGCCACGCGTCAATCCTTCAATGCCAGCCTTCGACGCATTATAGTGAGGTCCGATGGCGCCGGCGCCTCGGGCGGCGCCCGATGAGATATTGACGATACGACCCCAACCTTTGCTTCGCATCATCGGTAACACGGCCTGCGTGCACAGAAAAACGGACTTCAAGTTCACCGCGATCGTTTGGTCAAAATCGGTCTCCGAAAGATCCTCAATACGCCGGGTGATGGCGATTCCAGCATTGTTGATCAGAATATCGATCGGACCAAGGTCCGATTTCACGCGTTGAACCATCCGGGCGACCGCGTCGGATTGGGAGACGTCCGCGGCAATCGCGACCGCGCGTCCGCCGGCCTCGCTGATGGCGTCGACGAGCGCATTGGCTTCGCCAGCGCGTTCGCGATAATTGACGGCGACAGCGGCACCAGCCTGAGCAAGCGATCGGACGATCGCCGCTCCAATGCCGCGGGAGCCTCCGGTTACCAACGCGGTGTGGCCATGCAGGGAACCCGTTGTCATTGGCATCTCCGATTATCGAATCCGGGGAACACGTAATCGACCAAGGTCCGGGAGCTCTAATGCAGGGCGAGGAAAATGCACACGTATTCTTTCACGAGGTGAGGATCGGCTGGATTGTTTTTGATGCTGCCAAGGTAGTTCGTCCAGCCGCTTTTGCCAGCTTAGCGCCGATATCCTGCGCAGAACACCGAGACCGAAGCCGCGACCGACGGTCGGCACCGAATCTCTCGGGGTGTTCGGGAGCGGGGCGGGCTCTGCCAACACCCCACTTGCGGGCCGCTCCACGAAATAGTCACTCGTCTTCCTCCACTGGCATTTGGAACAAGGGCGCGACCATCAGAATTATTCCTCCGTCATCGTGGCACGAGGTCAATCTCATGATCCGTAAATTGCAGTCAGGCGAATACCGCCTCTACTCCCGCAAGGTCGATCCAAAAACCGGCAAGCGCCGCAATCTCGGTACGTTCAAATCGCGCGCGGCGGCAGAAAAACACGAGCGCGACGTGCAGTATTTCAAGCGGCACTAAGCCCCGGCGGTCGCCGAGTTGCGGCGCAAGAAAACCGGCGATTTTGTTGAATTGATCCTGCAGGTCTTTCCGCGACTTAAGCCTTCAGTTTACCAGGCCGGACCTCGGCCGGTCCGGCCAAGCCGATAGCCAACTGCTTGAGCGCGGTGGGGTCGCGGCTTGAAAGCAGCCTGGCAAATTCGTCAAGCTCGTAGGGCAATCGAGGGGACGGTACCGGGCGCTTTCGCAGCGCGAGTTTGAGCCGAGTCCACAGGCGCAAGTGGAACAACATTGCGTTCCCCCATCAACTGCCGTCAGATATTCGTTGAACGTGAGCTGTTGGTGAAAGGTTCCGGCTCGGAGCTTCCGACGCGCTCTTTTTTTTGAAGACCGACCTACGAGCCAATTTTGACGATTGAGAGCGAGCTCAGTCGAAGCTGCGTTGGCAGCCCTGCTTCTTGGCATCGCCGCTTCAGCAATGGCGGCCTGGTTGGCGGTAATCGAATATAGATTGCACGGTCGTCCCTCGGTGTCTGTCGCCTATCGCCACATTCCGCGCATGCGTGCGCCGATATCCACTTTGGGTCCTTGGCTCGCGGCACGTGCCCTGGTAGCGGCCGGCGCAAGCGGCCAAGCGGTCTGTTCGAAAAGGCCGAGCAGCTTTTCGGGAATGAAGCGTGTCCTGGAGGCGTAGAGGTGGCGGTCGCCCCGCGCATGCTGGCCATGGACAAAGAAGCGCTGCGGCACGACCAGATGGAGGTCATCCTTTGCACGGGTCATGGCGACGTAGAGTAGCCGCCTTTCTTCCTCGATCTCGGCCGACGTGCCGGCGCCGAGGTCAGACGGCATGCAGCCGTCCACGACATTGAGCACGTATACCGACTTCCACTCCTGGCCCTTGGCGGAATGGATCGTGGACAGGATGAGGTAGTCTTCGTCGAGCCGAGGAACGCCGGCCTGGTCGCTCGTCGCATCCGGCGGGTCCAGCGTGAGTTCGGTCAGGAATCGTTCGCGCGAAGGATACCCGGAGGCGATCTGCTCGAGCTGCAGCAAGTCGGCCTGCCGTGCGTCAGCGTCTTCGTGAATACGTTCAAGATGCGGTTCGTACCAAAGGCGTGCACGCTCCAGATCGACGGGCCATTCCGAATATCGGAGATTACCCAGGGTCTCGACGAATCCCTTCCAGTCCTTGCCGGAGCGCTGTGGCGTCGGCAGGCCCGCGAGCGCCGCGATTGGGTCGGCTGCCTCCGCCATATGGTCGAGCACCCGTTGCGCGGTGGCGGACCCGATGCCGGGCAGCAGATGCAGCAGGCGGAATCCTGCGACGCGATCACGCGGATTTTCCACGAACCGCAGCAACGCCAGCATGTCCTTGATGTGGGCGGCATCGAGAAACTTCAGACCGCCGAATTTGACGAACGGGACGTTCCGGCGCGTCAATTCGATTTCAAGCGGACCGCTGTGGCTGGATGTGCGGAACAGCACAGCCTGTTCCTTCAGGAGCGTGCCGGACTCGCGGTTTTCAAGAACGCGTTCGACGATGAGGCGCGCCTGATCGGCTTCGTCGCGTACCGAGACGAGTTGCGGCTTCGCTGCCGAGGTACGTTCAGTCCAGAGGTTCTTGGTAAAACGCTCCTTGGCGAGGCCGATGACGCCGTTGGCGGCGGCGAGAAGCGCTTGCGTCGACCGATAGTTGCGGTCGAGCGTAATGATTCTCGCGGGCGGTGAAAACTGGTCGGGAAAGTCCAGGATGTTGCGCACGGTGGCGGCGCGGAACGAGTAGATCGATTGGGCGTCGTCGCCGACCACCGTCAGGCCCCGGCCTCCGGGCTTGAGCGACAGCAGGATCGAGGACTGCAGGCGATTGGTGTCCTGATACTCGTCGACCAGGACGTGATCGAAGCGGCCACCGATGTCGTCGGCGAGGCCTGCGTCGCCGCCCATCTGGGCCCAGTAAAGGAGGAGATCGTCGTAGTCGAGCACGTTGTGCTTCTGCTTGGCCTCGACATAGGCCGCGAACAGTTCCTTGAGCTCCGCCGCCCACCCGGAGCACCATGGATACGACGCGCCGATGACCTGCTCGATCGGCATCTCGGCGTTGACGCAACGCGAGTAGATCGAGAGACACGTTCCTTTGGTCGGGAAGCGGCTTTCGGTCTTCGAGAAGCCCTTGTCGTGCCTGACCAGGTTCATGAGGTCCGCAGAGTCTTCGCGGTCGTGAATCGTGAAGGCGGGGTCCAGGCCGACCTGTTCGGCGTACTCGCGCAGCAGCCGGGCGCCGATGCCGTGGTAGGTGCCGGCCCAGGTCAGTGCGTCCGTCATGATCCCGGCGTTGTCGCCCATCACCTTGCGCGCGATGCGTTCGACGCGCTTGGTCATTTCGGAGGCCGCGCGACGCGAAAACGTCATCAACAGAATCCGGCGGGGGTCGGCTCCCTGGACGATCAGATGGGCGACCCGGTGGGCGAGGGTGTTGGTCTTTCCGGATCCGGCTCCGGCAATGACAAGCAGTGGCGGCGCAGCCAATCCGCCGGCGGCGCCATGTTCGACCGCCCGCCGTTGCTCGGGGTTGAGGCTGTCGAGGTAGGCGGTTGCAGTCTGCACTTTGGGTATCCGCTGCCGGTCGGAATAAACGACGTTCGATGATTCCTGCCGCGATCGCAACTTTTTAGATCTTCTGGTCGGGGATTGCGCGGTTGGAGGCTCCAGGGGCACCCATGCCGCTTCCTCGGCGACGCCGATCACCTCCATCAGCTCGGGGCTGGCTCTGTGGAAATCGAAAACATCATGGCAGGCGCAGCAGGATACAAGAGATTGCGGCTTGACAGCAAAACCCCGGCCCATAACGCATCTTTCCAAATCATCTCGGTCAAGCGTTAGGCCGTCCCGACCACCTGGCAAAGATGCCGTCCCGAACGCTCCGGCTGACCACAGCGTTAGCCCTGCGGGCCGTGGCGTTTTCAACATTCGGGCGGCGGTTCTGCACGGTCTCTCGTGTGGCCGATCGGGCCCTTCAGATGAGAATTCAGAACGGGCTGATGAAGTTCGGCAACATCACACAATGCTATTGATCACCACTGTCCAGCCAAGGTGCGCGTCGATCTCATTGGCTGTCTTCATGATGTGGGTGTTTCGATCGCGGAGCCGTCCATCCCATTCAGACTTAAATTGATTTTAATATTGCCTTGAGCATCACGTAACGATAACTCGAATTCCCAGGAGCACCAAGCAACAGGATCAAGGGAGCAAAGTGATGACATCGAAACTCGGGCCTAGGACGGCCATCCTCCTGGCCTTTGGCTTAATCGTTGCCTTAGTCGGTCAGGCCTCAGCGCAGCAGCGGGCGAAGGTGGGGACGTTGCAATGCAATTTGGCGCCGACGGTGGGGCTCATTGTAGTGGAGCGTCAGAGATTATCGTGCGTATACACCCCAGACGGGCCTTGGCCACCAGAAAGATATTTTGGGCACGTGACAACCGTGGGTCTCGATATTGGAGTTAACGGCGGCGGGCGGATGACTTGGGCCGTGCTCGCGCCCGTTGCTGGGCGATACCGAGGTGCTCTCAGTGGTTCATACGTCGGCGTCAGCGCGGATGCTGCGGTTGGTCTGGGACTCGGTGCAAATGCTCTGGTTGGTGGATCGCGCCGCTCATTTGCGCTCCAACCTCTATCGGTTGAAGCGAACACAGGTGTGGATATCACGGCCGGCGTGTCGAGGCTTTGGCTGCGCAAAGCGCCGTGAGGCGGGCAAGCTGAAGAGCCCGTGAAGAATGTCACCCGCGGGAGGTTGACCTTAATGGGTGCGCTTGTGCGGGTGACAAGCTTTCAGAGTAGGGAAGTAATGTACACCCGAGATACCGCCGCCAAAGCTTTGCTGTCTATTCGAGCGGAGCGCACCTTCGCTCAAGGGCATCCGGGAGGATTGATAAAGCGTGTCGGTCGTTCGGAATCCTTGGTCTTTGACGACATGGTGTCCGATCTGATTACGGTGAGTGCGGCATGGCCGACAAGGTTGTCCTGATGGTCGTAAAATGAGAAGCACATGAGCGATTCATTCGGCCTTCGATGTAAAATCGTCCGTTTGCCCTGTTGACGCTCTCGATTCCGAGGACGACTCCTTCAGCAAACGCAAGGCGAGGCCTCATCAATCCAGCCCTTCCGGCTCCCGGTGCAACGCAGCATCGTTTGGACGGGAGCGCTCTTCGACCGGTCCCTGGAAGCGAGTGAGATTGTAAGCGGTGTTGACGAGCGCCACATGGCTGAACGCCTGCGGAAAATTCCCCATTTGGCGAAGCATAGATGGATTGTACTCCTCCGAAAGCAATCCGACGTCGTTGCGAAGAGTAAGCAGGCGCTCGAACATCGTGCGGGCTTCGGCGATCCGACCCTGAAGGATGAGGTTGTCCACAAACCAGAAACTGCATGCTAAGAAAGCCGACTCCCCCGGGGGCAAACCGTCTTCCGTTTGGCCGGTGTCATAGCGGTAGATGAAACCATCGACCAGCAGACGAGCCTCGATAGCCCGCACGGTTCCTGCAATTCGCGGATCACTTGGCGGCAGGAATCCAACGATCGCAAGCAAGAGAAGACTGGCATCCAGCGCTTTCGATCCGTAGGCCTGCACAAAACTGCCCATTTTGTGGTCGAACCCGTTGTGACAGACGTCCGCATGAATGGCGTCCCGAACTTTTCGCCAGCGCTCGATCGGCCCATCGACACCGAGTTGTTCGACAGACTTGACAGCTCGATCGAATGCGACCCACGCCATCACTTTGGAGTGCGTGAAGTGTTGTCGGGGGCCGCGCACCTCCCAGATGCCCTCGTCCGGCTCGCGCCAGATGATTTCAAGATGATCTAGAAAGGCGCGGCCGATCGCCGACCAGCGCTCAGCCCGCGGCAGGCCATGCGAGCGAGCCTGGAACATCGCATCGACGATCTCTCCGTAGACATCAAGCTGGAGCTGGGCGGCTGCCGCATTGCCGACGCGAACCGGACGAGCACTTTCGAAGCCCGGTAGCCACGGTATCTCCCATTCGGGGAGGCGTCGTTCGCCACCCAGACCGTACATGATCTGCAACTGATCCGGGCGGCCTGCGACCGCGCGCAACAGCCAGTTACGCCATTCCAGCGCCTCTTCTATGTAGCCGGCGCTACCGAAGGCCTGCAACGTGAATGTCGCGTCCCGCAACCAGCAATAGCGGTAGTCCCAATTGCGTACACCTCCTGCTTGTTCGGGAAGCGAGGTGGTGGGCGCCGCAACCATCCCGCCGGTCGGCGCGTAGGTCAGCCCTTTCAAGACCACGAGCGATCGCCTGACATCCTCGGTCCACTTGCCTGCAGGCGCGCAGCGCTCGGACCATCCCCGCCAAAACGTTTCCGTTTCCTGCAACGCCGCTAGAGGATCGATCTCGGTCGGCGGCGGCGACTGCGATGCGCCATAGCTCAATACAAACGGCACCACTTCTTCGGCACCGACTGTGAATTCACCCACCGTGGTGAAATTCCGACCGTGAAGGTGCACCGGTGTGCGCAACACGGCCATTTCGGGCCCAGCGATTGCACGAAGGCCGCCGCCGCCCTTGAGGCGTTCCATCCAAGGCACAACGGAGCCATAGTCAAACCGCAAAATGAACTCGGTGCGCAAATCGACATGACCGCTCACGCCGCGAACCAGACGGATCAGATCGGCGATACCGTTGCGCGACGGCATGAAGTCGATTAGCTCGACGATTCCCTGTTCGGTCTCGAAAGTGGTCACAAGAATGAGCGAGCTGTTGAGATATTTCCGTCTAACCCGCGCAATCGAGTCTTTTGGCGCGATGAGCCATCTTCCGTGCTCTGGACTTCCAAGGATTGCTGCGAAGCAGGCGCCCGAGTCGAACCTGGGCCAACACAGCCAATCGACGGAGCCATCTCGACCGACTAGCGCTGCTGTCTCGCGGTCGCCGACCAGGGCATAGTCTTCGATACGCCTCGGCGAGGTTCGGAGATCGGTAGCAGGATTTCTTCGCATCGAGTTACACCGGATTTCGTTTCCAACTTGTCAAGTGGAAGCCGATTGGGTCGTGCGTTAGAGATTAGTTGGCTTCCATGAGGGCGCCCAGAGTCGCCCTTCCGCTGGCGCACAGAAGGATACTCGCTCTCAGCAACGCGCGCCTGCGAAGCTTAAGCTGTTCCCCGCTCGGGCTGTGCCAACATGAACGTCGCGCTCGACCGTGTATGTCGGCAAGGGTGCGAGAGTCATAATCACCTTCAATCATTGATCCAGAATCCCGATCCAGTTGATCGGCCTAGGCAGGCCGTAGCTTGGCAAGACCCGGAAAATCCGGCAAGAGCACGAGGCAGCGTGGTGGTACAAAAATCCTAAATTGAATTTTACTGGACTACCCGCCTCGGCTTGGATGAAATACATCCTGCTGCTGCCGCATGCAGGAAATTACCCGCGCCAAAAACCAGCCGCCCCCATGCCGCCACCACGAAAACCTCCGCCGTGACCACCGCCGAAGCCGTGACCACCACCGCCTCCTCCATGTCCGCCGCCACCCCCACGAGCAAGTGCAGGGGACGCTGCCGCAAGTGCCACTGCAGACAGGCAGCTCCCATCGATCGATATTTCGTAAGTGTCTCCTCCGTTACGGATAATGGTGAACAGCCCAAAGTCTTAGCGGTTCCGAGACCTTTGATTCATAAACAATTCTTGAGTCGGCGAATGAAGTTAACTGCTTCAAACCTGAGTCTGTCGATAAAACCATCGATCACCCGCGCCGTAGCATTCGTCGACACAACTTCATCGAGAACCTGCGGAAATAGGGTCGATTGGTATCGCGATTGTCCAATGACGTAACCCATCATGTCCTCGAATCGAAAGCAGTTTCTCTGCTGCACCAACCCGCTCGCTTTTTCACGCAGCCTGGATAGACCGACCGAGATATTCCGGCGTCGCCGTGATTGGCTCCGCTGCACTCGTTAACAGCATGGTGTGACGCCAACCTATTGTCGCAGGAAGCTATCCTCCCACCTTCGTTCAGCGATCTATGTACGATATTGCTATTGTGATGCGTCATTAAATCCTTTCAGGAGGGGACAGCCTTGCGCGAAAAGGAACTCCGGATAGCGCTTGTTTGTTTCGGCGGCGCCTCGCTCGCTATCTATATGCATGGGATTACCAAGGAGATTCTGAAACTCGCCAGGGCGTCCAGCGCCCTTCATGCCATTGCCGACCGGGAAAAACGCTGTGCCGCAACATTCTTCGACGTTCGCGACCGCGCCGATCCCGAATTCGACACCGAAGCGATCTATTTCGATCTGCTGCGCGATATCGGTCGAACGGTCGACCTTCGGGTCATCGTTGACATCGTAGCGGGAGCCTCTGCGGGCGGAATCAATGGCATCATGCTAGCACGCGCGTTGAGTCATGACCTGCCGATGGGCCGGTTGCGCGATCTCTGGCTTGAGAACGCTGATGTCACCGAACTACTGGCATCGGAAGCTAGGGCACGTATATCGAGCAAGTGGTTTCTTCGGCCGCTGCTCTGGGCAGCAGGCCTGGCAGGCATGAAACTAATCAACGACATCGAGGTGCGCTCCAAACTGTCGCTGTTCATGCGGTCTCGCTGGTTTCAGCCACCATTCGACGGCTCGAAGGTGACGGCGCTGATGTATGACGCCGTGGCCGCTATGGGAACGCCACGAGAGGAGATGTCTTCTCTGCTTCCTTCAGGCCAGGGTCTCGATTTGTTTGTGACTCTGACAGATTTCTACGGTTATCAGCGAACCATGCAGATTCACAACCCGCCGATCATCCACGAGCGCGAACACCGTCACCAGCTACATTTTAAATATCGCAGGCGTGCAAGCGGAGCCACCGAGAGCGATTTTGAAATGATAAATGCGCCTGCGTTGGCTTTCGCCGCGCGCGCGACGTCATCAATTCCGGGAGCATTTCCACCGGCACGCATTCTAGAGGTGGACGAGTTCCTCAGAAATCGCTCTATTGATTGGCCCCGCCGCGCAGAGTTCATTGCTCGCAATTTCGAGAGATATGCGCAAATGAACATTGACGTGGCTTCTGTTCCGTTCGTCGATGGGAGTATCTTGAGCAGCCATCCCTTTCGACAGGCGGTCAGTGCTATCCGGGGCCGCGCCGCGTATCGCGAGGTAGACCGACGGGTGGTCTACGTCGATCCCAATCCCACACCTGCAGGCATAGCCACGCATCATGGTATGCCGGGATTCTTTCCGACGATGAAGGGCGCGCTGTCGGAGATTCCTTTGTCCCAACCCGTGACCGATGAACTCGTCTGGATAGACCATTTCAACGAACAGGTGCGCCGGCTGAGAGCGATTGTCGATAGTGCCCGGCCGAATATCCGTCGGCTTGTCGCAGAGGCCATGACCACCGACCGCGAACAACCGATCGGCGAGGATCGAATTCGCCGCTGGCGCGAGCAGGCAAATATCAATGCCGCCCGTGACGCAGGTTTTGCATACGATGCCTATGTGCGCCTGAAGCTCGCCTCGGCGCGCGATTTCGTCTGTCGGCTGATCATGGAGGTCCGGGGCGTTCGTCCGGAAACACCATTCGCGCGGTCAATCGCGGAGATCATGGACGCCTGGGCGATCCAGGCCGGAGTGACCTACGAGTCCGCAGACGCCCGATCCTTGCAAGCTGAAACTATTGTCGGCCTTGATACCGCACCGAAGTGGATCAAGTTTTTGCTGGCGTTCGACGTGGGCTATCGAAAGCGCAGGCTACGTTTCCTGATCGAAGGTCAAAACCGCCTTACTCAGATGCTCGGGTCACAAGAGCTCGAAGGCCTGGATGCCGACGTTGTCGACCGCCTAAAACGCAAGTTCTACGAATGCACGGAGGCGCTGGAGCGAAGAGAAACGGTCATCTCCCTCGACGCGGCGACGTGCAATCTGGTCGAGGATATCTTTCGAGTCGGACCATCTCTGACCGAAGTGAGAGAGATAGGGAAATATGCGCAGTCGTTCGTCGTGCAACATAAGCATCAGATTGATGCGCTCATCGAATGCCTCGGCTCGGATATCGATCTCAAGGCCAGCACGTCGGACATCGACGTACTTCTTGCTGAGATCAAGGGCTGGCCCCCCGCCGCAATGCGCGAATTGCTAGTGAACTATCTCGGGTTCCCCTTCTGGGACGTTGTGACATTTCCAGTGATGCCATGGCGGGAGGCCGGGGAATTCAATGAGGTAAAAATTAACCGTATTAGCGCGCAGGATGCCGCCGGCATCAACGGACTGGGAACCTTTTATCCGAAGGGTACAGGATTCAATCAATCGGCAGCGTTTTTGTCGCGCGCTTATCGCGAGAACGATTACCTGCTCGGTCGTTTGCACGCCATTGATCGTCTTATCAGATCGGA
>JAJYAH010000150.1 GCA_021779635.1 Pseudomonadota bacterium
ATGGTCGGCGATCCCGAGCTGTGCAAGCAGGCGAGCGACCTTCTGCTTGACCGGCACGGGATCTACGTCCAGCCGATCAATTATCCAACGGTTCCCCGCGGCACCGAGCGATTGCGGATTACCCCTACCCCGGCGCATGACGTTCGGCTGATCGCGCAATTGGCTGGAGCCATGGTCTCGGTGTGGCACGAACTCGATCTCCCGCTAGGCAATGATTCTCCGGAACAGATGACCAGCACGCCGACCTCCGTTTCTCGCCGCGTCAGCAACTCCCGTTATGGTTCAGCCGACAGAAGCAGTGCGGCGCCATGACGAAGAGCGTTATGCAGCGCTTTGCGAATCTCGTCGGCTCCAGACGCAAAAGGAGCGTTGCTGTTCTCAAAAAGGTCAACGGCGCGCACGTCAAGCTCGCAATCGTTGCGGCGGCTTCATTCATCCTGGCTTATGCGGTCGAGACCAACGCGATTCTCGCTCTGGAGTCATCGCATAATCTGTTTGAAGTAATGCGCTAGCAGCGGCGATGCCGAGATGGATTCCAGGTTTGATTGCGCCGTCGATTTCTCCTCGTTTTCCTGCGTTGCATAACCATCCCGTCCACGCATCGACCTCACAAGCGTCTGCGGATTTTAAACCCGCTTTTAATGGTGACGCTGTTGCGCTCCCACTACATCAGACTGAGTAGCCCCGCGACAGCAGCGGTGTTCTGGTTTGTTTGGTCCGACGGAGAACCATTGTGAGCAACTTTCTGGTCATACTGATTTTCGTATGCACAATTGCCTCAGACAATGCCATGGCTCAAGACGCGGGAATCATTCCTCCCACCGTACCGCCGGCGCCCGTCGGCCACGCACAACCGACGTCGGGGAGCTTTACGCTCAACTCCGCCGCCGACGAGAGCGAACAACGGCGCCTTTCAGCATTCGACGCCGAACAGCACAAACTGGACGAGATGCTCGACAAGAAGATGAACATCTGCCGCTGCTGATGGCAACAGCACGGCCAAGCCTTGTCGCCGCGACAGCTTCCTTGCAAAACCAGACGACCGGACATTCACGGAACCCGATATGGGCATTGTTCGATTTGCACTGAGGTTTCCGCACACTTTCTATGTGCTGGCAGCGCTGATCCTGTTTCTTGGCTTCGCTGCCATCCGGGGGATGCCGACCGATATCTTTCCGGAAATCCGCATTCCGGTGGTGACGGTCATCTGGCAATATACCGGTCTCACCACGCCGGAAATGGAACAACGCGTCAGCACTTACAGCCAGTATTCGATCAGCGCCAACGTCAACGGCATCAAGAACATGGAAGCGCAGACCCTCAATGGTCTGTCGATCCAGAAGATCTACTTCCAGCCCGACGTAAATCTCGACCTCGCCATCGCACAAGTCGTGTCCGCGACCAATTCAATTCGCGCACTCATGCCACCCGGAATCGAGCCGCCAATCATCGTGCAGTTCAATGCGTCGAGCGTTCCGGTGCTGCAACTCAGCCTCAATTCGGACAACCTGAACGAACAGCAGCTCTACGATTTCGGCATCTACCGCGTTCGCCAGGAACTGGCGCCGGTTCCCGGCGTCACGCTACCGACGCCGGCCGGGGGCAAGTATCGGCAGATCATGGTCGATATCGACCCCGACAAACTGCTGTCCCGGGGATTGACGCCGCTCGACATCGTGAATGCGGTCAATACCCAGAACCTGACGCTGCCGTCGGGAACCGCGAAGATCGGAAAACTCCAATATACGGTGCGAACCAACGCGACACCGGCGACGATCGACGATCTCAACCAAATGCCGGTCAAGTTCGCTAACGGTGCAACCATCTTGTTGAAGGATGTGGCGCAGGTACGGGACGGAGCGCTTGTGCAGCAGAACGTCGTCCGCGCGGACGGCCACCGCTCGGTCCTGCTCAGCGTCATCAAGAACGGCAATGCCTCCACCCTGGCGGTCGTCGATGGCGTGAAGCAGGCTCTGCAGACGATCCGCGCCGCCGCGCCGGCTGGACTCAAGATTACGGAGCTGTTCGATCAGTCGGTGTTCGTCACTAACTCGGTCAATGGCGTGCTGCGCGAAGGCGCGATCGCTGCAGGCCTCACCGCGTTGATGATCCTGATCTTCCTTGGTTCGTGGCGCTCGACCCTGGTGGTGATGATCTCGATCCCGCTTGCGATCCTGTCCTCGCTCATCGTGCTGTACTTTCTCGGCGAGACCTTGAACACCATGACGCTCGGCGGCCTTGCACTGGCGGTCGGCATATTGGTCGACGACTCGACCGTCACGATCGAAAACACCCATCGTTTGTGGACCGAGGAGCACATGCCGCTTTCCGAGGCGACGCTGCACGGCGCCGCCGAGATCGCGGTGCCGACGCTGGTTTCTACCCTCGCCATCAGTTGCGTGTTCACTTCCGTGGTGTTCCTCGACGGGCCGGCCAAGTACCTGTTCACGCCACTTGGACTTGCCGTCGTATTTGCGATGCTGGCTTCCTACGGATTGTCGCGGACCCTGACGCCGATCACGATCGGCTTGTTGCTCAAGGGTGAGCGTCATGGCACGGACGACGGGACCCCAGCGGGCTTCTTCTCGCGGATCACTGCCGCATTCGACCGCGGCTTCGAGCGTCTGCGTGATGGCTATATGAGAACCCTCACGCTTCTGCTTCGTGAGCGGGCCATCGTGCCTGTCGTCGCGGTGTTGATCCTCAGCCTCGGCGCAGGAATGTCGATGCTCGTTGGCCGGGACTTTTTCCCGCTGATTGACGGCGGCCAGATCCAGCTTCACGTTCGCGCTCCCGCCGGGACCCGCATCGAAAGCACCGAGGCGATATTCCAGAGGGTCGAGGACAAGATCCGCGAAGTCATTCCGGACAAGGACCGCGGGCTCATTATCGACAATATCGGGCTGCCGGCGCGAGCCTACAATCTGGCATTCGCGGACGGTTCCACAATCGGAATCAATGATGGCGTCATCCAGGTGGCGCTCAAGGAAGGCCACAAGCCGACCGCCGACTACGTCAAAAACTTGCGTGAGGTGCTGCCCGCTTCGTTCCCCGAGGACACCTTCTATTTCCAGGCCGCCGATATCGTGACGCAGATTCTGAACTTCGGATTGCCGGCGCAGATCGACGTCCGGACGGTCGGCACCGGCCTCAACAACCTAGCGGTTGCAAAGAAGCTCCGTCAGCGCCTCGCCGCGATTCCCGGCATCGCCGACGCACACTTGCAGCAGGAGGTCGACGGTCCGGCGTTCTACGCCCAGATTGATCGGACCCGGGCCGCACAGCTTGGCCTCAATGCCAGCACGATTGCCACCAACATCAACGTCAGTCTGAGTTCGTCGGTACAGGTATCGCCCAATTTCTGGACCGATCAGAGTTCGGGGATTCCGTATTATCTGGCCGTGCAAACGCCCGAATACAAAGTAAACTCGCTGAATGCGCTCGGGAACACGCCGGTTTCAACCTCGCTGGCGGTCAGCGGCCAAACCGTCCCGGGCATGCTCAGCAATGTCGCGACGTTCAAGCGCGACAAAGTCGCCACCAACTCCAACCAGAGCAATATCCAGCCAGTTTTCGACGTCTACGCCAGCGTGCAGGGCCGCGATCTCGGCGGTATCGCGGCCGACATCAATAAAGTGACAACGCAGCTGCAGAAGGCACTTAAGCCCGGCAATTCAATCCAGGTGACTGGCCAGATCCAGAGCATGAACGATTCGTTCCGGAACCTGGGCATCGGGCTGCTGTTTGCCGCGGTCTTCGTCTACCTGTTGATGGTCGTGAACTATCAGACCTTTGGCGACCCGTTCGTGGTGATCCTCGCTTTGCCGGCAACGCTCTGCGGCATCGTCACAATGCTGTTCATTACCGGCACCACGCTGAACGTCCCATCGCTGATGGGGGCGATCATGGCAGTCGGCGTCGCTTCCGCGAACTCGATTCTGCTGGTGACCTTCGCGCGCGAACAGCAATTGAAAGGGCACTCCGCCTTCGAGGCCGCACTCAGTGCCGGCCATACCCGAATCCGTCCGGTGCTGATGACGGCGGCCGCGATGATCGTCGGCATGATCCCGATGGCGATCGGCGGCGCCGGCGAGGAACAGAACGCCGCGCTTGCGCGCGCCGTCATCGGCGGCCTGCTTTTCGCGACGCCGACGACGTTGCTGATCGTACCTTACCTGTTCGCCATGCTGCGCAAGGGCAACGACGGAAAGCCTCACCACGGCGTATTCGAGGAAATCTAGCAATGACCGAGAGCAGTATGCGGCCGAAAAGAGAAGTTGTTCAGGATCGGCTTGATCCCGACACCGATCGGGTGGTTGCGTTACCGAACGCAACGCCCCCCAAGCGGCGACGTAATTACGGAGGCACACTATTCGGCGGAACTGCGTTATTCTTGCTCTTGAGCGGCCTCGGAATAGGCGGCTGGCGCCATTACCAGGACGAACTCGCGGTCGCGGCCACCGCAGAAGAGAGCCGAACCGCTGTTCCCGAGGTTCGCGTCGCGACGGTCCGCGCTAGCGACAGTAAGATCACCGTCAGCCTGCCCGCCACGACGGCGGCGTTTGAGGCGGCGAATATTTTTGCGCGCACCAGCGGCTATATCGAAAAACGCTACGTCGATATCGGCGATCGGGTCAAGGCCGGCGCCCTGCTGGCGGAAATCACCGCTCCTGAACTCGACCACCAAATCGCGCAAGCTAAGGCGACACTGGCCCAGAATCAGTCGACGTTGCAGCAGACCGAGGCAAGCCGGGATCTCGCCGACGTCACCAATGGGCGCGACAGCAAACTGGTCAAGCAGGGTTGGCTCACGCTTCAGCAGGGCGACAATGATCGCCTGACCTTGCAGGCACAGCAAGCAGCAGTGGGAGTGGCTCAGTCCAATATCACCGCCCAGGAAGCCCAGATTCGGATCCTTGGGCAGGAGAAAGCCTACCAGCGCGTCATAGCGCCGTTCGACGGCGTGATCACACAGCGCAACATCGACAACGGCAGCCTGGTGACATCAGGATCGACCTTCATGTTCACTCTGATGCATCCTGACGTGATCCGCACCCAGGTGTTCGTCCCCCAGGACGAGGCCTTCGGACTTGGGCCTGGCGTCGATGCGGTGGTCCGCGTTCCGGAAATTCCGGGTCGCAGCTTTCCCGGCAAGGTCACGCGCATCGCGAGCGCGTTGCAGCCCGGCAGCCGTACGCTGCTGACTGAAATCGACGTCCCCAACCCGGACGGCGCACTAAGCCCCGGCATTTATTGCACCGTCGAGTTGTTCATTCCGCGCAAGACACCATCGATGATCATACCGTCCGACGCGGTCATATTCGATGAGAACGGCCTGCATGTCGCGGTCGTCAAGAATGGCACCGCTCATCTGCAGAAGATCGCAATCGCGCGTGACTTCGGTACGGAAGTCGAAGTGCACGACGGCGTCAAGCCGGGCGATCAGGTGATCCTCAACCCGATGATCGACTTGGCGGACGGCAGCAAAGTCACGGCGCGCAAACCGGCGACAAGCTAGATCGGGCGCGGAGGCAATCATAATGCGACGCTGGCCATTCATAGCGGCAGCCCTTCTGCTCGGTTCTAACGCGAGCCTGGCGCAGGTCTCCAGCATCGGCACCACGGCCATGGGGCTTTCATCGACGCCTGGGGCGATCGTGACTTCCCCGCTTAATGGCCCGAGTCCGTTCTCGGCGACGACCCAGCCGGGTGCTCCCGACACGACATTGGCGCCGGTGCCGCTGGCTTCTGATCCCACGATTCCGGGGACGGTTGTGACGTGTTCCGCACCGACAGGGCAAATCACGCCTGGAACTACGACAGTGCCAGTTACTTCGCCACCGTTAGTGGCTGGGACCAACGCAATGACCGCATCGAATTCCGCGGTGTCGACGGCATCAGCAGTCCCGGCCAGCTCTTCCATTTCCGCAAACGGAAGCACGGTGGTGGTTGTGCCGTCAGCTTCAGTAGCGGCGATACCGGCGCCGCTGCCGCCCGTAATACAAAATCCGCCGTCGCCCCCCACTACGGCCATACCTGTACCGACGTCATCGACGGGACTGAGCCCGGTCCCCACATCGATCATGACACCTGCGGCACCGTTGGGTACCATTCGCACGCCAATCGTCCTCACCACGACCGGGAACCTTCCGCCAACGACCCCGCTTGGCAGCCCCTCGGTTACCGTATGCAGCTCTTTGCCGGGAGGCACGCCGACCAACGGCGCCGCTTTACCGCTCTCAACGCCCGAAATTCCGGCGAACCCGCCACCCGGTACGATTCAGCAAGCCGTCACGCAGCTTGGCGGCACCAGCATCGATCCGACAATGGCGGTTATGCCAACGCCGAACACATCGGCATGCGCCGAGTGTACGACGATGAATCTGGCGACGCCCGGCACAATGGCACCTGCCAACGCCACGGGCGCCGCGGCAACGCCGGGCGTATCGCCGCCGCCCGGCTGCTGATGCAAACTACATCCGCAGTTGGCGTACGGCACGAGGGCGGAAGTTATTTCGGCGTACCTGTGAGCAATTTCCGAGGATAGAAACAAAATAACCGTGCCTCGCCCAAGACCACCGGTGCTTTGACGACTTTGGAAGGCTAACCCTTCTATTTAATTGAAAACGACTAACTCGGCAAAGATTTGTAGGTAACTTGTAGGCATCTCAGACGACTCGATCTCGCCTACGGTCGAAAGGCCACAGACCAACGATCGATGAGGTCACTCACATGTTACAGAGAACGTCGGCGAAAATTCGTACGGACCTTTCCGAAAACACGGTTCATGACATTTCGGAAGCACTGCGGCTGCTTCTCTCGGACGCGTTCGCGTTGTATCTCAAAACCAAGAACTTTCACTGGCATATGTCGGGCCCGCATTTCCGCGATTATCATTTGATGCTGGATGAGCAGGGTGACCAGATATTCTCCATGACGGATGCCATTGCTGAACGAGCTCGAAAGATAGGCGGCACAACCATTCGCTCGATCGGGCCAATCTCGCGCCTTCAGCGTATCACGGACAACGACGCCGAATACGTCGAGCCGCTCCATATGATAGCTCAGCTTCGCGACGATAATGCGGTACTGACTCACAGCATGCGTGAGACGCATTCGCTATGTGACGCCGCCGGGGACGTCGCCACAGCGAGCTTGCTGGAGAACTGGATTGACGAATCTGAGAGGCGCAGCTGGTTCCTCTTCGAATGCGGTCAGCATCGCTGAAACCGAGGCGCGCGCCAGGAGACACCCATGAATGCCAAGAGCAACCGGTCAGTTACCAAGCGCCCAATTAAGCAGCGGAAGAAGCTTCGTTCCACCAAACAGAGAGTGCAAGGCGCGGACTGGAACGATACGGATGAACGACTCGACGACGCCCTCCGACAAACTTTCCCAGCCAGTGACGCGCTATCGATGATTCAAAATGTTCGCGGTCACTGACTGCCACAAATTCCCGCGGCGCAGCGGTAATCGCCACGATCGGGGGCGGTTACCGCAACAGACTCCGACGCCCTTGGCGTCAGCCGTTATCGCCGTGGAAGTCGCGACAGAAATCGTGTGCCGTACTGCACAGCCGCTGTTCCGACGCGTCCGGGTACGACGTCGGCTGATTTGACTTCTGCGTGGACAAATATAGGGCGCGGTAGTCAACGCCGAGCTGCTTCTTTTGCCTTAGATGAATCGCTGAGGCGGGCGATCCTTCGTTGCTTTGCGGCTGGGCAAAAGCCGGTGCGGTTATAAGCGTAGCCAAGACCAAGCCAGCGAGAATCATTTTCATAGCTCATCTCCTTGTTGTTCGAACGGCGTCTGCGCCATCGATGACAGGAGATTTGGAGAGTACCATCCAATTAATCCAATTCATTGTTCGTGTGCTTCCAATCGACGGAGACGATCGATCGAGTTGGATTTTCTCCATCGCGCCGGTTCGGAGCATATCGTTGCGGTAGGGAGCACTGACGATTTCACCGAATACCAAGCTATGCGTGGGACGTCGTTCTCGGTCCCGTACCGCCCTCGCGGTTTGCTTGACGTTAGCGGTGGCGAAACCAAAGTATGAAGCGCCAAAACCAATGGGACATTTGTATCAACCTCCGTAGGATTGAGCCGTTCGTCGTGATCGAACCAGACTGGCAAAATCGCATGGAGCAATGGGTTTGGGTCGCGCCACAAATGCCGAGGAGGTTTAAATGGCAGAGGACGGTACTCTTCATCGCATAGTCACGCGACGGCGACTGCTGGGTGCAGCAGGTGCGGCGAGCTTGGTTCTTTCAAAACCAGCTTGGGCAGAACAGATGATCGATCTTTCGCTACCGGGTGGTCCCGGTGAGCGGCAGATCACGACGGATTTTCCCCAGAAAGGGCCGATGATCCTGCAGCGGACCCGCCCACCGCTTTTGGAAACGCCGTTCGAAGTTTTCGACAAAGGGGTGTTCACCCCCAACGATCAGTTCTATGTGCGCTGGCACTGGGCGGTCATTCCCACCGACATCGACATCGGCAAGTTTGGCCTCACCGTGCGGGGCCATGTTAATCAGACGTTATCGCTGTCACTCAATGATATTCTCCATGGATTGCCGAGCGTTCAGCTCTCTGCGGTCAATCAATGTTCCGGCAACTCGCGAGGCTTCTTCGAGCCTCGCGTGCCCGGCGGGGAATGGGCGAACGGCGCCATGGGCAACGCGCTCTGGACCGGAGTCCGTCTCAAGGACGTGCTGGATAAAGCCGGCGTGAAGCCTGGCGCGCTTCAGGTTAGATTTAGGGGGCTGGACGAGCCGGTAGTGGCGGATGCTCCGCATTTCATGAAGTCGCTCGACATTGACCATGCGCGCGATGGCGAAGTGATGATTGCCTACGCCATGAATGGCGAGCAACTGCCGTTGGTGAACGGATTTCCGCTGCGGCTCGTCGTGCCCGGCTGGTATGCGACCTATTGGGTCAAAATGTTGAACGATATCGAGGTTCTGGATCAGCTGGACACGAATTATTGGACGAAAGTTGCCTATACCATTCCCGACACGCCACACGCCAGCATGAAGCCGGGCGAGAGCGGCGTGAAGATGATCCCTATCAATCGAATGGTGCCGAGATCCTTTGCGACAAATCTTGCCGCCGGCCAGAAATTGAACGCCGCTGCGCCCGCGACGTTGCGCGGCATTGCGTTCGGCGGCGATTGCGGTGTGGCAAGCGTCGAAACTTCCATCGACGGCGGCCGGAGCTGGAATCCGGCGCAACTGGGGAAAGACGAAGGCAAATATGGATTCCGGCAGTGGGAGACGCAATTAACAGTTCCCGCCGCCGGTGCCTACAGCTTTCTGATCCGCTGCACCAACAGCAACGGCGTATCGCAACCCGACACGCCAAACTGGAATCCGGCAGGCTTCATGCGCAACGTCATAGAATCGATCGATATCACTGCGGTTTGACGGAGTATTCAAAATGTTTCGCGAGCTGCTCCCGGCCGTCATTTTCTTGGGCGTCGCGTCAATGCCTCTTGCCGCCCGCGCCGTTACACCATTCGAACTGAAGTCGGTGAAGATCGACCTGCCGGACAGTGACAGAATGTTTCCCGCTGGCCCGGGTTCCGATGCCATCAACAACAACTGTCTCGCCTGTCACTCTGCTGGCATGGTATTGAACCAACCTGCGTTGTCGAAACAGGCGTGGGCGGCGGAAGTCAACAAGATGATGAACAACTATAAGGCTCCGCTAGCTCCGGAGGATGTCCCTGCGATCGTCGAATATTTGACTGCCCTCAAGGGTACGAAGTAGAACTCCGCTTTCCATCGCAGGGTCGCCAATTGCCTGGGGGCCTTTCGCCACATTTCGGTGTCGAAGCAAAGCGGTTGGCTCTGCAAGCCGCAAGGCAACGGTACTCGGAGGGTGCGACCGGCTAGGCTCTGCATCCGCATTGGATCGTCGATGCCATGTGGTTGCAAAGATCGGCTATGACCCGGTGACCGCTTCGGCTACCGGAGACGCGACCTCAAAAAGCGGCAGGGTATCGCGGCCAGCCGCCGACCAGACGGCTCAGCACCGCGTAAGAGATCACGGTGGTAAGCGTGAATGGCAGCACGACCAGAATTGCAAACCATGCTCCGGAATGCAACAGCGCAGGACACATCGCCAGAGCAACACCTGGCGGATGAAAGACTCGCAGCAAGGGCAGCATGATCATGGCACTGAGCGCCGCCAGAAACGCTACGCCGGGACCGAAGCCGATTAGCACGCTGAGTACGGTTCCGATCGCCGCGCCAAGGAGCGAGCCGCACACTACTGCGATGGGTTGAGCGATGGAGACATTCGGCTGATAGACCAGAATCGTCAGTGTCGCGGCGAAAGGTGGGATCAGAAAGATTCCGCCATCTCGGAAATCGAGACAAGTCAGAGAGCCCAGCAGCACGGCCATCCACAGGCAGCCGAGTATTGCAGGCCGATGCAGCGTGCACCAAGATCTGAGCATGCGACCGAGTATCCGAGTTCACTGGCGCAGAGTGGCGAGGGAATCCGATTCGCGCGGCGAGGCGGCGCTCGGATATTCCTTAAATGCATCCATCACGCGTGCGGAGTAGACAAGTGCTGCCCCGGCATTGACGTTGGTCGCAACCCCGAGCGCTTCCGCAATCTCTTCCCTGGTCGCGCCGCATTTAATTGCGGCGTCGGTATGCACCGTAATGCAACCATCGCAACGCAAGGTGACGGCCACCGCGAGAGCGATGAGCTCGCGGACTTTCGCTCCGAGCCGATCCGTCTTCTGTCCAGCCGAGCTGAGGGCCACATATCCCTTGATCGTATCGGGACTGAGTTGGCCGATTTCTTTCACGCCAGCCGCCAGTTGCCTGCGATAATCGTTCCAATCGAGCATCATGTCGGTAGCTTTCACAGCGAACTGTTGGCAAAGACCTTTGACGGGTGGAGACGGAAGCCGATCGTCAAACGACGATCCCCTGATATCTGAACTCCGTCATCATGCCGGTGACCATGTGGTAGAGATTGTGACAGTGCAACGGCCATCGTCCCGGATTGTCGGCGTCGAAAGCAATACGGACGCGGCCCATCGGCATCACCAGAACGGTGTCGCGCATGGCCCCCTGAATCGGTCGCCCATCAATTGCGATCACTTGGAACACGTGGCCGTGCAGATGGATCGGATGCGCCATCATGGTGCGATTGACCAGATCGATCTCGACGCGTTGTCCCTTTGTCAGCATGAGCGGCGAGACCTGTGGCCAATACTCGCCGTTCATGGACCAAGCGTAAGGCTTCATTCCGCCGCCGAGAACGATGGTGCGAATGATATCCGCCGAGCGTGGCGGCAGCGGCTCCCCTGCGGTAAGCCGGGCTTCGAGCGAATGATCGACTGGCGGCGCGACTTCAGCGCTCTGGGCGATCAGCGAAATTGGCGCACCTGCCGTCGCAAGAATGATTCCCGTCTGCCGACCTTCGCCCTCTGGACGGGCAAGGATCGGAAACGCGCCGGTCCGAGGTAAATCGATCAGGATGTCGAGGCGTTGGGCCAAGATCG
>JAJYAH010000929.1 GCA_021779635.1 Pseudomonadota bacterium
CAACGATATCAGGCTGCTGCCGTATGTTCCCGACCGCGTACTGACCACACTGATCAGGAACATTCACGCCGATCCGTTCTTCACGACATTTCCCACCGCGCGCGAAGAGGAAGCGGTCGGCATCGTCTCGGGCGCGTGGATGGGCGGCATGCGTGGCGCCGTGCTGATGCAGACCAGCGGCTTTGCGACGCTGGCAAATGTGCTGGCGTCGCTGGCCGTCCCCTATCAGATTCCGCTGATCATGCTGGTGTCCGAGCGCGGCACGCTCGGCGAGTTCAATTACGGGCAGTCGCTGGTGTGCCGCACCATGCGACCGGTGCTCGACTCGCTGGCGATGGAACACCATACCGCGACCCGGCTGGACGAATTCGAGTTCATCGTCGATCGATCGATCAAGCAGGCGATCGCGACGCAGGCGCCGGTGGCGCTGATCCTTTCGCCGCTTCTGACCGGCGGCAAGGTTTTCGAGAAGTGAGCGACCGCATGAGCAATCCGTCCCACAGCCCTGTCCGCAACACCAAGGTGATGAACCGGTTCGACCTTACCTCCAGGCTGGTCGCGAGGCTGAAGAACGAGGAAGCCGTGATCGGCGGCATCGGCAATACCAATTTCGATCTCTGGGCCGCCGGCCATCGCCCGCAGAATTTCTACATGCTAGGCAGCATGGGCCTCGCCTTCCCGATCGCGCTCGGCGTCGCGCTGGCCCAGCCCAAGCGCCGCGTCTTTGCACTGGAAGGAGACGGCTCGCTGCTCATGCAAATCGGCTGCCTGTCGACGATCGCGATGCTGGCGCCGAAAAACCTCTGCATGATCGTGATGGACAACGGCGTCTACCAGATCACCGGCGCGCAACCGACTGCCGCAGCAGGAGTGTCGGATATCGTGGCGATCGCGGCCGGCTGCGGTCTCGCCGACAGCGCCTGGGCGGCTGACGAAGAAGACTTCGAGCGGCTGGTCGAGCGATCCCTGTCGGCTTCCGGGCCGATGCTGATCGCGGTGCGGATCGACGACAAGCCCGGCGTCGGAACCACCCGCCGTGATCCCGTGCAGATCAGGGAGCGCTTCATGCTGGGCCTCGGCGTGCGGCAAGCATTGTAACCCAAGGCATTTTCGGCAATGTGGAGTCCGGTTTGCGCCAGGTAAATGTCCTTCGTTTATCATTTGGGCGAATTTGGACCGCAAGAACCACATCCATCGCGGATTGCCCGCGTCTCGTTAACTACACGGGCATCGTACTTATCGTGAGGGGATATCCGCCCCGTGAATTGTGCTATCCCGTCCGGATGACAACCACCATACTTCGGCTCTTCGCCTGGTCTTTGGCCGCCGCGGTCACGTTCGCGACCCTGGGTCCGCCGAGCTATCGGCCGCACTCCCATCTCGGCCAGGACGGCGAGCATGCGCTGGCGTTCATCCTGATCGGGCTGGCGTTCGGGCTGGCCTATACCCGACATCGGCTGCTGACGTCGGCAGTTGCCGTGGTGATGATCGGCCTGCTCGAGATCCTGCAGCTCTGGGCGCCGGGACGCCATGCCAGATTTGAGGATTTCGCCGTCGATGCGTTGACGGCCGGTGCCGGCCTCGCTTTCGCCGCCGGGCTCGATTGGGCAACGCAACGGCTGCGCTGGAATCAGAGCACGTCGTGAGTTTGATGAGATTGGATTGATCTGCAATGGCAACGGAAGCGCGCTCCCTCTCCCATAGGGAGAGGGTTGGGGTGAGGGGTTACGGCCTCTCGTAAGTCTAACGCCCCTCACCCGGATTGCACCGGACGACGCTTCGCGTCGCCGAAGCAATCCGACCTCTCCCCACCGGGGAGAGGTGAAGCGGGCCACCGCCGGAGCGATTCAATTCAAAGCCGTCCCACTCCAGGCTCTACAGCAACCCCGCGCCACGCGCCCATTTGTATTTGGCGCCGAGCACGGCGACCGGGATCTCAGTGGAATACGCGTAGGCGACGATGCCGTTCTGGTAGAGATAATCGGCGGCTTCCTCGACCTCGATATCGCCGGCCAGCGACGCCACGATCGGCTTTTCGATTCCTTTGGCCTTCATCGCGTTTTTCGCTTCGACCATGTTTTTCGCGAACACCATCGGCGGCGTCACGATGGTGTGCCAATAGCCGAGGATCAGCGCGTGGATGCGCGGGTCCTCCAGGCCGAGCTTGACGGTGTTGACATAGGTGATCGGCGGCTCGCCGCCGGTGATATCGACGGGATTGCCGGCAGCACCAAATGGCGGGATGAATTTGCGAAACGCCGCATCAAGATCGGGCGGGATCGTCATCAATGAAAGCTTGTTGTCGACGCAGGCGTCCGACAGCAGCACACCCGAACCGCCCGCCCCCGTGATGATGACGACGTTCTCGCCCTTCGGGGTCGGCAGCACCGGAATGCCGCGGGCGAACTCCAGCATGTCCCGCAGCGACCTCGCGCGGATCACGCCGGACTGGTTGAATACGTCCTCATAGATCTTGTCGTTGCCCGCCAATGCGCCGGTATGGGAGCTCGCGGCCTTGGCGCCGGCCGACGTGCGACCGGCCTTCAACACCACCACCGGCTTTTTCCTCGACACCCGTCTGGCGACTTCGGCGAACGCGCGGCCGTCCTTCAGGTCCTCGCAATGCTGGGCGATGATCTGGGTGTTGTCGTCCTGCTCGAAGAAGGTCAACAGATCATCCTCGTCGATATCGGACTTGTTGCCGAGACCGACGATCGCCGAAACGC
>JAJYAH010000930.1 GCA_021779635.1 Pseudomonadota bacterium
CTCATCCCAGGAACTTCAGATCGAAAAGCGGTACTAGAATCATAGATTTGCTAGTGCCCTCTCGCATCCGAAGTTCGTGTAAGAGCGTGCTGCAACGTATCACGAACTTCGGATGCGGGGCACTAGCGCAACCGGCACCCACCCCGCATCAAATGCGGGGCGGGCTTTCGCTCGAAAACGCTCTGGTTCGGTGCGCCGTTGCGCAACATCATCGCCGCGCAGCGGCATGTGTCATTATGATGATGTCACACGCCGTACATCGAATCGCGGTAGACATAACGTCAACCACCTTATTGGGGGAGAGAATGATCAAGAGCTTCCTGGAACAATTGCGAACCCAGCGCTGGGATGACCATCGCTATTATCATCACAGCCGGATCAACCAGAGCCTGCATTTCGTCAGCGCCGTCAGCTTCCTGATCGGCTATGTCATGATCTTCTTCGATCCGGTGGTGTCCGCGCTGATCGGCTGGCTGGTCTCCATGACCTCGCGTCAGGCCGGCCATTTCTTCTTCGAGCCCAGGGGCTATGACCACATCAACCAGGCCACCCACGAGCACAAGGAAGAGATCAAGGTCGGCTATAATCTGCAGCGCAAGATCGTGCTGATGACGATCTGGGCGCTTTCGCCGCTGGTGCTGTATCTCGACCCGACCCTGTTCGGGCTGTTTACCCCGTGGGTCTCGCCGGCCGATTTCATGCGCCAGGTGGCCAAGGTCTGGCTGGCGGTCGGTGCCGGCGGGCTGTTGTTCCGCACCGTCCACCTGTTCTTCATCCGCGACGTCGAAACCGGCCTCGTCTGGATGACCAAGATCCTGACCGACCCGTTCAGCGACTTCAAGCTGTACTACAAGTCGCCGCTGTTCCTGCTGAAGGGCGAGCTGATCGATCCGGGTCTCGATCTCATCGAGCACGGCCTCGAAGAGCGGCCGGCTTGAGGCTTCCATGATCGCGGGAAATGGGCGCCGCTGGACTACGGCGCCCTTTTCCTTGTCAGCATCTCTTTGAGGATTTTGCGGCGGATTCGCTTGTTGGTGAGCGAGGCGTCGTGCCACCACCAGCCGTCCCGCTTCATCTTTTCAGCGGCGGCGACAAAACGGTTGGCGACTTCGGCAAAATCCGCGTCGGTGTAGTTGAGGCTGAAGATCAGCCGCCCGGTTCCGACCCAGCTCAGCGCGAGCCCCTCGGCCCGCAGATAGTATTGCAGCATCCAATTGTAGCGCGACGGCTCGGTGTAATGGACCATCCAGATCGAAGACAGGTTGGCGACCCGCACCGGAAGGTTTTGCGCGGCGAGCCGGTCGTTCAATTGGCGGGCGCGTCCGTTCCAGATCTCGTCGAGGCCGTTGTAGATCGCGCTGAAATTGGGGCTGGCAAGCCGGCTCAGGAATTCGTCCATCGCGGTCATGACATAAGGATGCGAATTGAAGGTGCCGCGGGCGAAGCAGACGTCGACCGGGCGATCGTCGCGGAAGCGGCGCATCAGATCCTTGCGGCCGCAGACCGCGCCGACCGGCAGCCCGCCGGCGAGGCTCTTGCCATAGGTCACCATGTCGGCGCGCACGCCGAAATATTCCTGGGCGCCGCCGGCGGCGAGCCGGAAGCCGACAAAGACCTCGTCGAAGATCAGGACGATGTTGCGCTGGGTGCAGACTTCCCGCAGCGATTTCAGCCACTGGCTGTACGCGGCGCGGTCGAAATGAGCTTTGCGCGAGCTGTCGGCCAGCGCCGAATCCGCCGGCGCATTGGCGTTGGGGTGCAGCGCCTGCAACGGATTGACCAGCACGCAGGCGATGTCGTTGCGGGTTTTCAGGACGTGCAGCGTCCGTTCCGACATATCGGCCAGGGTATAGGTCTCATGCGGCGAAAGCGGATTGCCGACGCCGGGCTGCACGTCGCCCCACCAGCCATGATAGGCCCCGGCAAAGCGAACCAGATGCGTGCGGCGGGTGTGATAGCGGGCAAGCCGCACCGCCTGCATCACCGCCTCGGTGCCGGACATGTGGAACGAGACCTCGTCGAGGCCCGAAATCTTGCACAGCCGCGCGACATTATCGGTGATGACGGGATGGTAGGGCCCGAGCACCGGACCAAGCGCATGGGCCCGCGCCGCAGCCTGCGCGATGCATTCCTTGTAGAAGTCGTTGCCGAAAATATTGACGCCGTAGGAACCGGTCAGGTCGTAGGCGATGTTGCCGTCGAGATCGGTGATGGTGACCCCGGCCGACGACTGCACGAAGGCGCCGGCGCAAAGATGCTCCCGGACCAGCCGGGCGTACTGAAACGGGACCCGATAGGTCTCGGTGAACTGCAGGTCGGAGATCTGCGTTGCGGCCTGCGCCGTCATTTGCCGGGTGCGGGCGAACCTGTCCTGGTAGATGCCCGCGAGCCGGAAAAAGCCATCCTGGCGCTGGGTGGCGACCGCCGCCGGCGCGCCGTCGGAACAGAAGAAATCGTTGATATCGAATTCATAGAACGGGATCAGGCGCGCGACGCGGCGCGACATCTTCGAATGTCCCGTCAGGGAGCGGTGCTTGGCGCGCGACAGCGCCAGGCGCGCCTGCAATTTGGGAAAAGTTACCGCGGCGCCGGCGAGTGCGGCGGCGGAAAGCGACAGAATCGGGAGAGACGAATCCATGCCACCAGCGCTAGCCGGTCCATCTAACAGAATCATGACAGTCCGGGGCCTG
Source organism: Pseudomonadota bacterium (assembly GCA_021779635.1). The sequence continues at coordinate 2,691 of JAJYAH010000930.1, forward strand.
ATCTCCGCCCTGACCGAGCAGGAAGACCGGAACTT
>JAJYAH010000931.1 GCA_021779635.1 Pseudomonadota bacterium
GTCGTGGCTGTTGGCGCAGTTTTCTTCGCGATTGTCGAAATCGAAAAGCAGCTACGCTTGGCTTTCGCACGAAGCAACGGCGCCTCGATTTAGGTTCAGCATCGATGCAGGATTCAAGGGCATTTTTGGACGCACCAAAGGTCTTCAGAGGCAGCGTCCGAAATAAGTGAGCATTTAATCGACGCGCAGAACATAAGTTCGAAGCTTTGTTGTGGTCAGCATCGCGTCGCGGGGCTCAATCATAACCAGCGCTTCTAAGTTTAGGGCTCGATGAAGTTATGATGCCGCCACTTTAGCGGCCCGGCCCTGCAGTGTCGGTTACGTTGAGTGGAATTCCTCTGGTGCCATTGCGTCCGTCCTCAAACAATCCGACTGGAGGCGGGTAGTAAGTGAAAGTGGAGTAGACGGCAATTTGGCACAGAAGCAAGCTGATCCCGATTGAGCGACCCCAGCGCGTATGGATATCGGCCTTGAGCAATTGGGCGGAAGCCAGCTGGGTTGCTACAACGGCGATGACAAACGTGGCAATGTCCAGCGCGAAAATGTTTCGTCCGAGCACTGCAGTGTAGCCATAGAAAGCGGTTGCGATAAGTATCGGAATAACGAGCAGGGCGAAACCTTTTGCCGACCAGAACGCTCGTGCATTCGGCTTGAGCATCGCGCTTTCCAAGAACGACCATAATAATGCAGGCCAAAATGCGAGCTTGAAGTGCTCCCACACAGATTCATTAACTGGTGCCACCAATGCCATTGGCTTCCAAAACCCGGACCACGCAAAGGCAAAGTGAAGGGCTGTTCCTGCCAGAATGACGAATGAGATGCCCAGCAAATCCCATCGAGCCAGCAGACGATTCATTCCAATCCCCGGCGATCGCGAAGCATTTGCTTCCTGCAGATTGGCGGTTGTCGGCTAAACGCGACTTGTAGAGTTTATCTATCTCTATCCCAGGCTCTGGAGATCAACGCGATCATGGACTGCACAAGCGCGTCGTAGCAACTCCTTGGTCAATCTGGCCTCCGCAAACTCACGAAGACACTTGTGGCGCTTCTCCTGGATGGACGCTCTTCCGCTGGGCAGCGCCTATCCGACGGCATTGCCACTATAGGCCACCTCGACAGCTTCAGGGTCGGCGTCCGTGCCGTCAATCTCATACCGATGAGGCGCGTGAGCGGCGTCCAGGGCTCGCGAGCCCGCATGATGTCCCTTCTCAGCCTGCACTACCGCGGACAAGATTCGGCCCTCAAACAAGTTTCTTCACGGACAAGAGCACCAAGGTCAAAGAAACCCATACGATGCCGCGCGACAAGGCCCGCCGGATATCCCGATCCAGAACATAACTCGACAAAAAGCTAATCACGAACACTGCTCCGACACTGAGATACAAAATGATTTCGAGCAGAAATACCCATTGTGTAGTCGTGAAAGCAGCTATGACGATCAATAGCGCTGTAATTACCGGAAACAACATCACTAGCAGTGAATCACGTATGATTGCGCCATATTCCCTTATCTGCAAATGTGCGCCGATCTCAGCCTCCCTCGTGACCACCCTGATGAAAATGCGGGTTATGGTCACCGCGAGGCCAATGAGAAGAACGCCCCGAGTTGACTCGGCATATTTGAGCCTGTTTGGTTCAACGACAAGGTCGACAGTCATAATGGCGATTACGCCATAAAGAACCGAAGCGATACGCGGCGCCATAACGCGGCGTTTTTCTGACCAGTTTTCTGACGAGTATGCCATGTGATTCCGCTCAGAGATGGCCCAAGATTGGAGTGATGGCTATGCAGAGGCATAGTATCTGCCTGCCGCATCGAACCGTCCGCCCGATTATGCACGCGAGGGGACATGGTATTATTTTTTCAAGAACAAATCCGGGGGACGTGGCTGGGCCGCGGGACAGCGACTTGTCTATATCTCAACACGCAAGGACCTTCTACATTGTGGTTCCATGACCACACTCTCGGGATCACGCGCCTCAACGTTTATGCCGGTCCTGTCGGATTCTATATCATTTGCAGCGACGCTGCCTCCACTCATCCGACAGTAGGGTTGTGAAGCCGTGTTTTCTCCATTGGAAAAGAGCGAACGTCATTGTCGATTTTGCCAAGGTCAAGTTTGGGGAAAATAGGTTGGAAAGACACTGTGGTTGTCATTGCATACCCGGCAGAGATTACGCGGGCCCGGATGAATTCACGACGGGGGGCCAATTCGCCTTGCACTGCCACATAGTCGAGCATGACGACAATGAGATGATGAGACTCTATCGGATTGGTCCGGAGCACCCCGGCCAGCCGGCCTGACGCCACGTTCGGATACACTTTCGACCCTACTCCCAAGGCGAATTTGCATAGCGGTCTGTCACGCTCGTCCAGCCAACGCAAATCCGCTTCAGCAATCCCGTCCGCATCCCGGAAGCCGTTCTTTTACTTTTGGGACAAGACTTATCTCCCAAGCATCATCCAAGCATCGTGGCTCGGCACCCTGAGCCGACGACTGAAATGACGGACTTCTCCCGCGTGGTTTCCCGTCGAGGAAAACGCCGGTCCGCTTCTTAAGCGGACCGGCCGTTGACCGGCTTGAGGGACCGACTTCAGATCAGCCTTCAGGCGGCAGGATGACCTTGTCGATGACGTGGATGACGCCATTAGATGCCGCGATATCAGCCGTGACAATCTTAGCGTCGTTGATCATCACATTGCCGGCGTCGCTCGAGACCTTCA